>JAPPEG010000057.1 GCA_028875345.1 Gemmatimonadota bacterium | reverse complement strand
TAAAACGCGTATCGTATAATTACAGGCAACCGCTGCATCTCACTCCTCATCCAATTAAGTAGAGGCTCTGCGATGAAATACCAATGGGCACTAGTCGGTTTGCTAATCGCCACCACCTGCTCGACAGCCGAGGTTCTCTCGCTGCAGGAGTGCATCGACTTGGCCATGCAAAACAACCTGCAACACCAAAGGAACCAACAAGACCTAGACAACAGCCACGTCCAACTAACGGCGGCGCAAGCGCCTTTTACCTTCGGCATGGACGCCTTTGTCACCGCCCCTAGTTTCACCGGACTACGCGACACTCAAGAAAACGTCGCCCTCCAAACCCGAGTCCGCGAAGAGAATACCGATGTCTCCTACTCGGGCAACCTGCGCATGACCCAGCGCCTGCGCCACCTCGGCCAATTCACGCTCACTTCTGCGGCTCTACGCCGCGACTTCTCGTCCAATCGCCGCGAGGACTTCCTCGACTATTCGGGTTCGACGCGCCTTGCTTACGAGCGCGACATACTCGCTCAGCCTAGCGAAGAAATCGCGCTCAAGCGCGCCGAGCACAGCTTGCAAAGTGCCCGCCTCAACTTCGATCGTCAGCGACTCCAGTTAGAGGGCCAAGTCATCGACGATTACTACGACTTGGTGCAGAGCGTCCGCGAACTCGAAATAGAGGAACAGCGCCTAGCTCAGTCGCGCGCCAATTTGGAGCTAGCTCAACGAAAATTTGAGGTCGGCCTCATCGCCGAAGTGGAAGCCCTGCGCCTACAGGTAGAGATGCTACAGGCCGAGGCCACGTATGACCAAGCGCAAACCGATATCGAATTGCGCCGCGATCTGCTCCGCGAAACCCTCGGACTCGATGTGTGGGAACCGATCACAATCGACACTGATGTCCAGTACGAGATTCACCCCATCGACGCCCAACGCGCCCTTGAAATCGGCTTGGCGCGCCGCACCGACATGAAACGAGCGGAAATTTTCGCGGAAATCAACGAGTTGAATCTAGCGGAGGCCCGCCGCCGCAACGGCATTAACGCTACCTTCGGTGCCAATGTCAGTATGCAGGGACGCGGCAGCGAAATCAGCGCTGTCAGCGACAATTTCGAGCGCAATCGGTGGGGAGTCGATCTGCAGATAAGTCTGCCGCTGATCGACAGCGGCCAGCGACAGGCCAACATCAGCCAAGCGCGCATCGCCTTGGAGCAAAGCCGCCTCGGACGCGAGCAGCAGCGCCGCCAAATCATCCAGCAAGTTCGCGACGCCACGCGCCGGGTCCACGAGGCCGAGCGCCAGATCGACCTGCGCCAAGCCGCCCTCGAATTCGCCCAGCGCACCTACGACGTCGAGCAGAGCCGCTTTGAACTCGGCTTGGCCGACAGCCAGCAATTGCTCCAAGCCCAAGGCAACTTGACGCAGGCTCGGATCAACGCCTTAGCCGCGGTCATAGGCTACCAGCGCCAGCTCAAAAACGTGCGGCTCGCCACTATGGCCGAGCTAAAAGAGCTGGCTCCTTAGCCTCCCAATCCTCATACAAAGTAGGGGCGGTCGCCCCTACTCGAACAACGCGCGGATTAAGCGCCTATTTGTCGTCTTCTGAGTCCATCAGCGGATGCGAGAATTCTTCTATATCCTCGCCAAACATCCGCCGTGGGCGCAGCCGGGTATAGGACGGAATCTGGTTCTGCTCCTCGGCCTCCTGACAGGACACGCACAGCCGCGCCGTGGGCAGGGCCTCTAAGCGCGGCTTGGGAATAAACGGACAGGTCGCACACAGGTTTAAGGGCTTTTCAAGGCAGGCTTCGCACTTGCCATACGTCGTGCTTTCTAGCTTCTCGAGCGCCAGCGTGACCTCCTCCAACTCGCGGCGCTCAGTATCCCCCAGCGCCACCAAAAGCTCCATAGCTCCGGCCTCGACTGCTCGGTCGAGATCGTCGGCCTTGGGGTCTTGCAACTCGTCGATCTCGTGCTCGGTTCCATCCAGATCGCTGAGCAATTCAGCGCGGCGCACTAGGAGCCTCTTCTTTATTCGCTCTCGATCTCGCTTGTTGAGGGCCACCTTTTTGGCCATAATTTTCTCCCCTTTAACCGGCTCTAAAGCCAGTGGATTACCCGTTTAAATGCCCGCTGCCTGCAAGCGAAAAACCGCCGTGCCTAACGGCTCCAACTCTGCGGCGAGCCGCCCATTGGCCAGCGTCGGGACCGCCTGCCCGCGGACCACTTCGACCCGCCCCATCGGCGGCAAGCCCTCCAGACGCAAATCGAGCTGCCGCGTATCTTCGGCGACATTGACGGCAAATGCGTAAAAATCGCCTTTGTATTCTTTGATCGCCACTGCGACCTCGCCACTGGTCGGTTGTGCCTCCAAGCTGTGCTCCTCCTGCAATAACACCGGGCCTAATTCGGCAAGTTCGACCGCGAGGCGCTGCACTTCTCGCCACAGGGCGAGGGGCTGGATGTGGCGTTCGTTCTCCTCGCAATAGCGGTAAAACAACACGCCCTTGGCCCCTCCAACCAGCCCTTGGTAGATCATGTTCCGCAACTCGGTTGCCGTCGGCGAGCGCGCCCAATGCTCCACTCCGCCAAAGGCCTGGGCGATCAACCAGACCGGCTTTCGCTCCAGCGAGGTCCAGCGCGCCCGCTCCATATAGTCGCCCACCTGACTGATGGAGTAATTCGGAATCGGATAGACGTCTATAGCCAAGATATCGCTGGCGTCCGAATATGCGGCGTATGTATGTGGTCGGTTGTTGACCAAATAGACTGGATGATAGGGATCGAGTTCCCGGATTAGCTCGTATATCGCCAAAGCAGACGCAGGAGCCATTTTGGTCTCGGCTGGCTCGTCAACCAAATACCACGCCAAGAGCGCCGGATGCTGGCGATAGCGTTTGACGAGGGCGGCAATGGCCCGATAATCCGGCTCGGGCTTGCGCCGGGCGTACTCGGTCAGCTCTAGAAGTATCTGCATCCCCTCTACGGCAGCCGCGTCCATTAGCGCGGCGACTTCTTCTCCACGCAGCTTGTAGTAGTAATCCCCGGAATTAAAATGTAGCTGGCGCATTGGAGCGAGGATATCTGCCCGCAGCCAGTACAGCCCAATGGGAAAAAACGGCTTGCCATCGACGAGCAAGGACTGACTGAACAGGTCGATTTTCACTTCCCGTGCGGCTGGTGCGAACTTCTCGCAAGCCACGGCCAGCGAATCTGCCCCGCCGACCGGGTCCAGCCACCGCGCCACCAACTCATAACGCCCTGCGAGCAAGGCGTCTGCGGCAAAGGCCCCAGCGACTTCCTGCCCGATCATGTTTACATCCAAGCGATCCAAGACCTCGTCGCCGCGTTGCAACTCGACCGTCACGGGGATGGTCGTATCAGCCCAGCGATTGCGCCGCAGCCGAAAGCGGATCTCATCTTCTACGGTATAATACGAGCGATCGCCCGAAAGCTCCCAAGTGGGCCGGGCAAACAGGTGCAACTCTTCGATCGCGTGGATGGGGGTGTCGATTTCTGGATCGTATAGCCGCAATGCCGCGCGGTGTATGCCAGCCTCTGCCAGCCGATACGGCAGTGCATAACGCACTAGACGCCCCTGCGGTACCTGCAACCGGTGCTCAACCTTGTGCTGCTCTCCCGAAGGGGTTTCCCATTCCAGCAGAGCTAACAGGAGGCGCGAACCAGTACCTGGCCTGAACAACTGCAAGTCGAGCAGGTTGTCGCCTACTATGGGTAGCTGTTCTTGGATGATCTGGACCGTCGGTACATCGGGCGTCGTATTGGGAGCCATTTGCCCGCAAGCACTTAACAATGCCAACAGGGCAAAGTAAAAGGGCCGGGAGACAGCGCCCCTCGGCCCACTCCTCGGCAGTAAGCGCCCCTTCAAGACAACCTGCCAGTTTGCTCGGTCTCAAGCGAACGCAAGCGATCCCTAAGCGAAGCGGCCAGCTCAAATCGCTCCGCTTCGACTGCGGCCTGTAGATCAGCCGTCAGTCGCTCGCGCAATGTGCGCGGGCGCGTGCTTTCCACCTCGCTCTCCCACTCGCGCAAAAAGAGCAGTTCAGGGCACTCGTCGAGCTGGTCCAATTGACCAATTTTGGCGAGAAATCCCTCAATTTCGACGATGCCTCGGCGGATCTCTGCTAGGGCCTCAGCATAGTTCTCTGCCTCTAGACAGGCCAGCGCCCGCGCTTGCACCCGATGCGCCGTGACAAAGACTCGGTATTGTTCGGCTAACTGACGATCCTCGTCCTCCTCGGCGTATTCGTAGCACAAATCGAGGATAGCGAGGTTGTGCACGGCATCTTCTTCGGCTCGCTCGTATTCCTTCAGTTCGAAAAAACCGATCCGCCGCCAGTAGTATTTCATGGCCTCTTGGGCCAGTTCGGAACAATCCTCGTGCGAGAGGCTAAAGGTGCCCGGGCCGTGCTCTTTCTCCCACTCGCGTCGCTTCTGGCAGTAGTAATCCAACAGCGACACATAGCCGTGCGGACGTAGCGCGTCGGGACGCCCCCGCCACTCTAGCTGCATCAAGCCCAGATCCATGCGGATTTGGAGCTTGTCGCTGCCGTTACCGCCTCGTATCTTGCGCACGCTCAACTCGCCTGGGGCGTATTTCCAATCGCCGAGGATCGGGCCGATATCGCGTTCCATAATGGATGACAACCTCGAATTATACTTGGCCTTTCGGCCGGGGGCAAACAGGCGAACCAAGCGTCCGCGTATCCCGCCCTCAACAAGGCGGGCCTAGCGCGTATCTCGGTGATTTTTCGGATAGAATCGTCCTATTATATGCGCTCGGCGTACCCTTGTCAACTTACAGATCGGAGACTGTGGAATCGGCTTCTACCACCGGCGACACACCTGTGATTTCGCTTATTATGGCCAGTAACTCCTTGCGCAAGGTCGGGCGGCTTACGCGCAGGCTATCTAGGTGATTTTCGATCACTGGAATGGCGTCCGCCCCCACGGTTGTAAGCGCCTGATGGGTTAGGGTGCGCTCCTCGGGCGTGGGGTCGTATTCCATCTGCGTAGGCTCGATGGGCGTACCGAACATACTCACTCGAGGCTGGCCTCCCTCCCCAAAGGGGTCCAATCCCACATTTGGATAGCGTCGCGGGCCATCCGTGGAGTCGGGATGCATCCGTCCGTAGGGATAGGGAGATATCTCCTCGCCGGTGAACACCCCCCGAGGGGTCCGCTGCTCAGAGCGCAGGGTAAGCATGTCGTAGTAGTCGAGGGCATTGACCAAAATTTCAGCCGCCTTGGTTCCCCCCATCTGCCCGAGCGCTTCAATAGCGGCCATCCTCAGTTCGGAGTCGGCCGTATTGAGCGAATAGTTGAGCAGCCTCCCTATATCCAAGGCCGCGCTCTGATCGCCGATGGTGCCCAAAGCGCGCAGCGCGTCCTGCTTGAGCGTAGTGCGTTGGTCGTAGTCTTGGAGTGCCATTTTCAGCACGGGCACGGCGCGCGGATCGCCGATCTCGCCGAGGATGCGCGCGGCCTTGCGCCGCGTGGCATAGGGGTAATCCTGACGGGAGACGATCTCCATGATCCGATCTAACTGCGAGTGGTCGCCCTCCTGATAGAGCTTGTGCATCTGGTTGACATTCGTGCAACCCAAGGGGGCCAAAACGACCGCCACCAAAAGCGCGATCCTATACATGGCTAGCTCCTTTGTTTATCCCCTTGCCGCGAGGAGATCTTTCCTCTATAATTCAAATTTTCCACTACGCAGCAGGAACTTCAGTGAACGCCCCACAGACCCACAACCGCCAACCCATTCCCGGTATTAAAGATACACTAGCCATATCCAGCGGCAAGGGCGGCGTCGGCAAGTCCACGCTCTGCGCCAACTTGGCCGTTAGCCTAGCACACCAAGGGCTACGGGTCGGCTTGCTCGACGCCGACATCTACGGACCCAACATCCCGGGCCTGCTCGGTCTAGAAGGTCGGCCGACTGCAACAGACGACCGCATCCAGCCCTTGTCCGCGCACGGCCTCAAAGCCATTTCCATGGGGCTGCTAATCGACGTGGGCACCCCGGTCGTGTGGCGCGGCCCCATGCTGGCCAAGATGATGCACCAATTTCTCTTCAACGTCACTTGGGGCGAGCTCGATTTGCTCCTCATCGACTTACCCCCCGGGACCGGAGACGTACAAATTACGCTGACCCAAGTGGCTCCCTTGACTGCGGCCTTGATCGTCACCACACCCTCGGCCATTGCCCTCGAAGACGTACGCCGCGGCGTCGAGATGTTCCGCCAGACCGAGGTGCCCATCGTCGGCTTGGTCGAGAATATGAGTTATTTCCGCTGCGACAACTGCGACCATGCCGACCCCATCTTCGGAGCCGGAGGGGGCCGCGCCACAGCCAGTCGCTTGGACATTCCCTATCTAGGCGAAATTCCGCTCGACCCACTCGTCCGCAGCCAAGCCGACGCGGGTGAGCCAGTCGTAAAAACGCATCCCCAAACCGAGGGCAGTCAAGCCCTAGCCAACCTAGCTGCCGACATCGGCACTTATTTCCAGCACACATGAACCGCGTCCAAATCGCCTGCGTCGGCGCTGGGTATTGGGGCAAAAACCTAGTGCGCGTTTTCCACGACTTGCCCGACGTCCATCTGCGCCAAGTCTGCGACGCCAGCCCAGAAATCCGCAGCGCCATTCAGAGCCAGTACCCAGAAGTCCCAATCACCGCCAATTACGACGAAGTACTCGGCGACGACGCACTCGACGCCGTGGTATTGGCCGTCCCGGCCGCCGAGCATTACGAATTGGCCCGCCGCGCCCTAGAGCGAGGCAAGCACGTGTATGTCGAAAAGCCCATGACCCTCGATGCCACCACGTCGGCCCACTTGGTCGAATTAGCCGCCGAGCGGGACCGGGTGCTGATGGTCGGGCACCTGCTGAAGTACCACCCAGCCGTACACATGCTGCATGATTTGGTGCGGGAAGGCGCGCTAGGCGACTTGTATTATTTGTACTCCCAGCGCGTCAACTTGGGCATTGTCCGCAGCGACGAAAACGCCCTGTGGAGCCTGGCACCACACGACATATCAGTCATCCTGTACCTACTCGGCCAAGAGCCGGACGCCGTCAGCGCCCGCGGCGAGTGCTATCTACAGCCCGACATCGAAGACGTGGTCTTCGCCAATTTGCACTTTGCCGATGGCAAGATGGCGCAGATGCAACTCTCTTGGCTCGATCCGCACCGCATTCGCCGCCTGACCGTGGTCGGCAGCCGCAAGATGGCGGTGTTTGACGATGTGGAAAGCACGGAAAAGGTGCGCATCTACGACAAATCGGCCGAGCGACCGCAATACGACTCGTACGGCGACTCCATCGCGCTGCGCTTTGGCGATGTCGTCATTCCCCAGTTGCAAATGGCCGAGCCGCTCAAGCTGGAGTGCCAGCACTTCGTCGAGTGCGTGTGCACCGGCCAAACACCCCGCAGCGATGGCCGCGACGGGCTGCGCGTCGTGCGCGTCTTAGAAGCCGCGCAGACGTCGCTACGCCAAGCCGGTGCCCCTGTACCGCTGCGCTAGCGCACGGTAAATTCCGAATGGACCTCGGCTTGGTTGCCGCTCATATCCCGCACCCTCAGTACTAGGTGGTGCGCACCCAACAGCAAATCTTCCACCAAATGCCCGTACACGCGCCCGGCTTCTGGATCGTATTCGGCGATTAGCGGGCGTCCGTCGAGTTCAAACTCAATATCTGCTTCCCGCCCAATGCCCGCGCCTTGGTCACGCACCGCGCCGCGAATTTCCGGACGCGAGCCAACGACGGCTCCTTCAGCGGGCTGCAAACTGCTAATCTCAGGGGGTTCCAAGTCGGCCAACAGCGCATAGCGGCCCAAGCGCCGCACCCGCGCCACCATTTGCCTACCCACAGCATCCCATTCATTGCTCACCAGCGACCACTTTTCAGCGGCGATCTCTCGGTAGATCCCCAGCTTCTCCGGCGGCAGCGTTTCCCGGTCGTAGCGCAAGCGCAACTCGACCTTGCGGTCAAAGCTGACGTCAGGACCCAAGGCAAAAGCCGGACCAGCCGCCACTAGTGCAGCGGATGCGATCGGCTCAAAAGCCACGACCTGCGGAAAGAAAGGCGCGTACGCGCTCTCCGCAGCAAAACCCAATTCGACCTCGCCGTTGGCGTAAATCAGCTTGGCTGCGGCACCCGGCCGTACGAGCTGTCGGTCGAGGACGACCTTTTGCACGGCGGCTCCTGGCGTTCGCAGCAAAACCTGTCCCGCTGCCGGATCGTTCGCATCGAGCGGCACGGCGACTCGGAACTCGCGCAAGTCGGTCTGGCGAGGGCTGACATTAGCGGTATCAACGCGGACTAAGGGCGACGCGCTAGGCACTTGTGCATAGCGCATCACGAGCTCCACAAAATCCGCGTGAGGACGGCGCTCTAGGGCAAAGGTCGGCACAGCGGGCTCAGGTAGGCGACAAATGGCAAAGGCCGTAGCACCCGCTGGATCCCGCGCTTGGATCCGCCAGTAGGAGGCATTCCGATGAATCCGCCACTTAAGCGGACCGGGGCGGCTCTGCCGCCGATCTACGCGCCGCCAGTTCTCGCCATCGCGCGAACTAGCCAATTCTACTTCCACGAGCCGGTCGTCCGCATCGGTCATCCGCGCCTCGATAAAGGTTCCGTTCGCTGCCGCCGCAATCCGCGCCCCGGCAATGACTGGCGGTTCAGCAACCACCAAGCCAAAGCGCGCCCGGCTCTCGTTGCCATTGACATCCGAGACGACGACGACGGCCTCGTGCCGTCCCTTGGCCAAGTTTAGGATGCCATCGCTAGGCCCCTCGTAGAATTCGAGGCGATTGCCCGGCAGGCGACACAAGTTGTAAAAGCGACCCACCCCACCCTTAAAGGCAGCCAGCGGCCGGTCCAAATACATCTGGTGCATATCGCCGTATCCGACCCGCTCGTAGCGCGCGGCAAAAACCAGCTCGCCGTCAATGTGCAGTTCCGCGCGATAGGGAGCTAGTTTGTTGGGAGCCGCATCGGCGCGATCGTACATCAACGCGCTGATGCTCACCGGGCCGAGCACCTGCACGGGCCGCACTCCAATGAACTCTCCCCGGCTCGGCTGCCAGCGCAAATTCAGCACATAGAGGTCGTGCCCTCCCTCAACTTGGGCATTGCGTCCATGCGGCGTGATGGCCACTCGTTGCAAGGTCGGCGCGATCGTATCGGCGATGGCGAATCCGTGCAAGAGAGGGTTGATCGCCACGTTATTCGCGTCGCGCAACTCTAGGTGCAAATGGGGCGGCCCGGCCCCGCTCTCGCCGCTCCAAGCGATGACCGCGCCGCCGAGCACTGGAATTTCCCCCTCCTTGAAATACAAATCTACGCTGTAGCGTCCGCGCTGCTGCTGTGCTTGCTGTACGAGTTCGGCCATGGGCGCGGCAAAGCCCTCTAAATGGGCATAGACCACCGTGCGGCCATCGGCCAATTTCTGGTACAGAGCACGGCCATAGCCCCAGGGTGAGGTGCGCACTCGCCAGATATAGCCGTCGGCTAGGGCCTGTACAGGGTGGCCGGTCTCGCCCCAAGTCTTGAGATCTATGCCGGCGTGGAAAGCGCGGGAACGCGATTCGCCGAAGGTGGAAGTTAGGGCCGGTGCAAGGCTCAGCGGCCAGGTGAAGCCTCCTTCTTCTGCGCTAGCTGGCAGCCACAAAGCCACCGCCAATAAGAGCGTCCGTTTAATCACAGTCGTCCTCGTATGTATGTAGGGCCATGCGGTCCGGGGTCACTTCGAGAAAGTGAAAGGGTTTTTCGGTCCAAGCACCGGTGTTGAAGTAACATCGGCCCTGCCGCTCAATTGCCATGGCCGCGTGTGTGTGCCCGCAGACCACCGCTTCAACCCCCTCCTGTTGCGCCACGCGCAGGGCGTTGCGCGCCACGTGCTCGTTGAGCACCCGGTAGAGCAAAGGCCATTTCTTGGCGTACTCGGCCACGTGGGCATCGCGCCCGCCGAGCCAGATGCGGCAACGGTGCAAGCGGCGGAAAACCCACTTGAACGCCGCGTGCCGAGGCATCAGCCGGTCGAGCCGATGGCCGTGGACTACGAGCAGCCGTTGGTCGAGTCGCCAGCTATCGACAAAGCGAATCTGCCCCGGCTCGGCCAGCTTGAACTCGGCATCGCGATTGCCGTACACCCAAATTACGGGCCGGGATTGCGACTCGCACACGAGGCGCTCTAGCACGGCCCGATGGGCGTCGGGCAGGGCTTGGCCCGGCCGATCTATGACGTCGCCGTTGAGCACGAGCGGCACCCCTTTGGGCAAGGTATCTAGCCAAGAAGAAAAGTGGCGATGGTAAAAGTAAGCCGATCCGAGATGCAGATCGCTGACGACGAAGCAGCGTGTGACGCCCATGCCCCTTGCTGTATGCGTTATATTTGTTGAATAACAGCCCGATGAATAAACAGAGAACCCCACCTACGCGCAAAGCGTACGACCCGGATAAATTACAGGCCCTGCTCCAGTATATCGGTCGCCTGCTGCCCAACGACCAAGAGCGCACGGCCTTTTATCAGTGCTCGCATACGCCCCCCCCAGCTTCGCTGCGCTTGAACGCGCTGCAAGAGCAAGCGCAACACGTCCGGCCCTACCTAGACCAGCGCGGCCAAAGCGTGCCTTGGTGCAGCGAGGGCTTCGCCTTGCCGGAGGGTGACGCCAGTCTCGGCCAGACCATTGAACACGCCATGGGCGCGTATTACGTCCAAGCCAAGGCCCCCATGCTAGCCGTCGAGGTCTTGGCTCCTCAGCCCGGCGAGCGCGTCCTCGACCTGTGCGCCGCCCCAGGCGGCAAGGCCACCCAGATTGCCGCGCGCATGCAAAACAGCGGTCTGCTGGTGGCTAATGAACCCCAGCGCAAGCGCATGCCCGCTCTCGTAGGCAATTTGGAGCGCTGTGGGGTGGCCAATCACGTCTTGACCCAAGCCCCAGGGACCATGCTGACGCGCTACTTCCCCAACTTTTTCGACCGCATCCTCGTCGATGCACCGTGCTCGGGCGACGGCATCGTGCGCAAAGACCAGAACATGCTCTCCTACTGGTCGCCCCAAGACGCCCAGCACCTCGCGCAGCAACAGAAGGGCCTTTTGCGCGCCGCCTACCAGATGCTGCGCCCCGGCGGCACCTTGGTGTACTCGACGTGCTCGCTCTCGCTGGAGGAAAACGAAGAAGTGCTCCTCGGGCTGTTGCGCCGCTATAAGGAAGACGCCGCGATCCTCCCCATCGCAGAATTCGAAGGACCGCCGCTGCCGGATGCGCTGGCCGCCCAATTCCCAGCCGAATTCGCCCGCTGCGTCCGCGTCTGGCCCCACCACCACGACACCGAAGGAGCTTTCGTCGTTCGCCTCTCCAAACGCGCACCGACGCCAAGCCTTGGAGACGCCCCTGCTTGGGATACTTCAACGACCGATCCCGCCGCCGCCGAGTCCCGGCGCACCATCGAAGGCCGCTGGAGCGGCACCCTGCCCTGTCCCTCGGACCAGATATTCACCCTCAGCAATCGCCACTTGTGCCGACAACCTGCCCTCGGCCCAGCCATCCAAGAGCATCTGCCCTACTTCGTCCGCGGCGGCATGAAGGTGGCCCGCCCCCACAAAGGGTACCACTACCTGTCCCAACAAACCGTTGCCTTGTGGGGGCATCTCATGCAGGGACCCAGCATCGAGTTGAGCTGGCCTCAACTACAGGACTTGTTCGCGGGGCGTCCACTCTACTGCGACCCGCCCACGAGCCGCAAAGGCGAAATTTTCTGCCGCTTTGGACCGTGGACCGTCTGTCGCGCCATCGCCAAAGAGGAAGGCCGTCGGATCGAAGGCATGCTGCCGCGCGCGTTGTTCCGCGCCCAGCTAGCGTCGCTGATATAGAATTATTTTTTTCCTTCCGGGCCCTGCCAAGGCGGGAAGAGCTGGTGTTCGATCCGCAGCATGTTGCAAATGCGACCGGCAATAAAATCGCCCAAATCGTCAAAGGTCTGCGGCTTTTGGTAGAAGGCTGGCATGGCCGGCAGAATGATGGCCCCGGCCTCGGCCGCTGCCGTCATATTGCGCAACTGAATCAGGTTGAGCGGGGTCTCGCGCACCACCAGCACCAGCGGTCGCCGCTCCTTGAGGCTAACATCGGCCGCTCGCTCTATCAGGCTCGCAGACGCCCCGCGAGCGATGCCCGACAGCGTCTTGACCGAACAAGGCACCACCACCATACCGTCAATGGATACCGAACCACTGGCGATGGGAGCCGCTAGGTCGCTGGCATTGTACTCGCGCAATTCACCAGCTTGGGTCTCCTCCCCGTAGCACCGCGTTACAAACGCGCGCAAGCTCTCCTTGTCAGGACGGAAACCCAACTCTTCGACGAGCAGGTAGCGCCCGTATTTGGATAGAACCAAATGCACTTGATGCCCGCCAATTAGCAAGGCGCGCAGCAGGCGACCCGCGTAGAGCGCGCCGCTGGCCCCGGTAATGCCGACGACGATCTGCTTGCCGTTCACGACGTCTCCTTTAGCGCCTCGCGGCCCGCCTCAAGCGTGGCGACAATCGCGTCCACGTCATAGACGCAACCGCCCCAAGTGCCGCCACCGACGTTTTGCAGCGCCGCCCACAGCTTAGTGTCGTCGGGCAACTCCGCTTCGGGCGCAAGGTCGGGACGCAAGGTGCGCTCGGCCAGCACCCGCTGGCCTTCCTCCGCACCGAACTCCTCGCCTTCGCAGCCGACCAAATCGATGCGTCCGCGCAGGTTGTGGCAGTCGATTTCAATGGCGATCAAGTCGCCGTCCCGCAGCTTGCCAATTGGTCCGCCAGCCAAGGCCTCCGGGCCGATGTGCCCAATGCAAGGGCCGGAGGAAAATCCCGAAAACCGCGCGTCCGTAAGCAGGGCCACGCGCTTGCCAATATCCGTGTATTTGAGCGCAATCGTAACCTGCGCCACTTCCTCCATTCCCGTGCCCATCGGCCCGCAGCTAATCATCACCAGCACGTCGCCCGGCGAAATCTCGCCGTCCTTGATCGCGGCAATGGTGTCGCGTTCAGTGGTAAAAACCTTCGCCGGCCCCGTGTGCCGATAGATCCCTTGCGCGTCGAGCAGCGAAGCGTCGATGGCCGTGCTTTTGACGACCGCGCCCTCGGGCGAGATGTTGCCGATCGGAAAGCAGATGGTGCTAGTCAAACCCTTAGAGCGAGCGCGATCGGCATCCATAATCACGTCGTCCGGGTCCACCCCATCTAGCTTTCGCAGTTCCTCGCGGAAGCGGTGACGGCGCGGCGCATCCTCCCACCAGTCGAGATTTTCGCCCAGCGTGCGGCCCGTAACCGTCATCACCCCCTCCTCCAACAGCCCCAAGCGGCGCAGGTGCAACATGACCTCCGGCACTCCACCGGCCAAAAAGGCGCGCACGGTAACGTGGAACTCAGGGCCGTTGGGCAACACATCCACTAAGCGCGGCACCTCGCGGTTGATCCGGTCCCAATCCTCAACCTCTGGCCGCTTCCGCCCAGCCGCATGGGCAATAGCCGGCACGTGCAGGATCAAGTTCGTCGAACCGCCAAAAGCCGCGTGGACCACCATGGCGTTGTGCAGCGCCTGATCGGTGACCAACTCCTGCGAGCGAATGCCCGCGGCCTCCAGCGCCATCAGCGCCATCGCCGAGCGCACGGCCATATCGAGCCAGACCGCTTCTCCCGAAGGGGCCAGCGCCGAATGCGGCAGCGATAGCCCCATCGCCTCACCCACAACTTGAGTCGTGGCCGCAGTCCCCAAAAACTGGCAGCCGCCCCCCGGCGTAGCGCAGGCCCGGCAGCCGAGCACCTGAAAATCGTCTATATCCATCTCTCCCTGCGCCAGCCGCGAACCCGCCGACTGGATCTTGCCCGCGTCTTCGCCTTCTTCCGGCGGCAGGGTCACCCCGCCAGGCACGACAATGACCGGCAGGTCCGGCGTACCCGCTAGGGCGATGAGGACTGCCGGCAATCCCTTGTCGCAGGTGCCCACGCCCATCACGCCGCGCCGCGTCGGCAACGAGCGGATCAAGCGGCGCAGGATCATGGCCGCGTCGTTGCGATACGGCAGACTGTCGAACATACCCGTCGTGCCCTGCGTGCGGCCATCGCACGGATCCGAGCAATACGCGGCAAAGGGAATGCCGCCCCGGCGGTGGATTTCCTCAGCCGCAGCTTCCATCAGCAGGCCGATTTCCCAATGGCCGGTATGGTAGCCCAGCGCGATCGGCCGTCCATCCGGGGCGCGGATGCCGCCCTGCGTGCTGACGATGAGGAATTCTCCCCGGCCCAGTTCGTCGGGGTTCCAGCCCATCCCCGCGTTCTGGCTATAGCCAAAGATGTGGCCGCTCGGCGCTTCTACTACTTGCTCTATGGTCAGCGGCAGCTTGCCGCTGGGGCCGGGCGCGCGGGTGCGGATTTGGTAGATTTCATCGTCGGTCTCGCCGACGATTTCTGCAAAGGAATCAGTGCTCATGCGACCTCGTTATTTTACCAGCCCTCTTCGCGGACTTGGATTTTCTTTAGCAGGGGACGCCACCAAGCTTCGTTGTCGCGGTACCAGTGGACCGTATCGCGGAAGCTCTGGGCAAAATCGACTTGCGGTTCCCAGCCTAGTTGAGTGCGGATTTTGGTCGAATCGAGTAGGTAGCGCCGGTCGTGGCCGGGCCGGTCTTCGACGTAGGTTTTGTGCGCAGCGTCCAGCCCCAAGGCGTCGAGGATCAGGTTGGCAATGGTTTCGACGTCTTTTTCAATGCCGCTGCCAACGTTGTACGTCTCGCCGATCTCGCCCTTTTTCAGCACTAGGTCGATAGCCCGGCAGTGATCGTCAACGTGGAGCCACTCGCGGCGGTTCTGGCTGGATTTGTACAGCGGCATCTTCTGGCCGGTGAGCAGACGGACGACGAAGAAGGGGATGACTTTCTCCGGGAATTGATAGGGGCCGAAGTTGTTGGAGCAGTTCGACAGCGTCACAGGCAGGCCGAAGGTGTGGCCATAAGCGCGCACGGCCAAGTCGGCGGCAGCCTTGGCCGCGTTGTACGGAGTGCGCGGCCGGTAGGGCGATTCCTCACTGAAGGACTCGTCCGAATCGAGGGCCAAATCGCCGTACACTTCACAGGTGGAAATGTGATGGAAGCGCGGCACTTGGGCATCGGCCGCGGCCTGCAACAGCTTTTGCGTCCCCACGACATTGGCCTGGAAAAAGGCCGAGGGATTGACAATGGCCAAGCTATTGTGCGATTCCGCGGCAAAGTTGACCACGTAGTCGGGGCGGTGGACTTCGAAAAGATGGCGGGTCAGATCGGCATTCTGAATATCGCCGCGGACAAAGGTGTAGCGGTCGCCGTAGTTCTCTTCCACGTCCTGCAGGCTGGCCAAGTTGCCAGCGTAGGTGAGCAGGTCGTAGTTGACGATGCGGTCGTCGGGGTAGGTAGATAGCCAGTAGCGAATGAAATTGGAGCCAATGAAGCCGGCACCGCCGGTGACGAACAGGGTGGTCATGGATGCTCTTGGTTAGGAATTAGATGCGTGGTCCGTCATTTAATATATAACATCTGGGCAACTCGCAGCCGAGATTTCAGTTAATACCCTTATTACTACCCTCATTCAAGCGTTGCTACCCTTATTCCTGATAAAGCGCCAGCGCGCACCCGGGCCGCGGCCGCTACAAACTACATCGCCGGATTTCTTTAGCTCCGCCAAGAGGGTGCGAATCCATTCGCGGCCAACACCGGGGCAGTCGCGTTCTAGGTCGCTCAGGCGGAATTCTCCCGGCTGAGCGCGGATGGCGGCGAGTACCCGCTCGGACTTGGCACCCCGTGGGGCCTTGATCTGACCAGCGCGTTCCTCGAACTCGACGTAAGCACGGCGGATGATCGCGAAGAGGAAGTTGAACCAAGGCGTCAGTTCGTGTTTGCCGTCGTGCCAGCGCTGTGAACTGAGCTGGAGGCATTCGTAGTAAGACTCCCGGGATTCCTCAATGAGGCGTTCCAAGCTGATGTAGCGACCAACCTCGTAGCCGTGCTGGTAGAGCGCCAACAGGGTGAGCAGCCGAGATACACGGCCATTGCCGTCCCGGAAAGGGTGAATGCAAAGGAAATCCAAGACGAGGGCTGCGATGGCGATGAGCGGCGGAATATTCTCCTGGTCGAGAGCGTGCTGATAATGCTGGCAGAGTTCTTCTACAGCCGCTGGCGTCTCCGCAGCCTTCACACAGCGGAAGCGGACCACCGGGGCCTGTCCGGACAGGAATTCCACAATGTCGTTATCGACTCGTTTGAATTGGCCCGCGTCGCCGCTGGCGGATTGGCAAAGGGCATGTAGGCGTTGCAAGGTATCCGGCGTTATAGAAAGCGCGGCGTAGTCGGAGTGAATCTCGTTCAAGGCGCGGCGATAGTCCTGCACCTCCTGTTCGGAGCGATCGCGGGGTTTCGCTTGTCCGAGCACCAGCGGGTGAAGACGGGCTTGGGCAACCGTCACCCCTTCGATGCGGTTGGAGGATTCAGCGCTCTGAATGACAGCCGTGTCGCGGAGCGCTTTGAGAGCTTGTGGCGACTGGCGTGTGAACAACTCTTGTTTCCCCCTCGACTCGGCGATGTCGTTGAGCAGCCACACCGTGCTCAGAGGTGTTTCATGGTCGCGTAGGCGGTTGTTGCGGAAAGAATTCATGGTTTGAAAAGACTTTAGGTCTGAGAAGATTCAGCAATCTGCATAGGTAAACGCCGTCTCGTCGAGATGTCTGACAATTTGAAGTCATGCAGGTACATTGAAGACGAGCACGGTTAGCACGATCTCCCTATTCGCATCATCGCGGTGCCTGAATATGTAACGAAAACCTGTCTCTGAGTCATAAGTCCGACTTCCTTTGTACTTAGAATGGGCCTTAACCTCTTCGGGGATTCTATTGAGGACGGTAGCCATTTCGGTGTTTCGGTTGAACACGAGAAGGGCAGTCTTTGTATCCCTCCATGTAGAGTAGCTTAGTAGTTGGTCAATGGCCTCTCTAAACGCCTTTGGGCCCTTCCAGAATTTGCATTCGGCGATGAATATGTTCTTATCATCTGCACGGATTAGGATGTCAGTCTTGACCTCGAAGTTAAAGGTTTCGCCTGTAGCCTGTCCTTCATATTGACCATTGAGCTGTACAAGGAAGTGTTGGCGTAGATCCTCCTCGTCCATATCTCTGAAAGCTCTTGGACTACGTTCCATAACCATGACCATGTTTGAAACGACTGACAGGATATGTTCGTAATTTTGTATGTCGAGCGTGGGTTCTGGTTTATATGGTTCCGTAGATGCGGGCGGAAGTTTCGGAGTGATAGCCCGTTTCACTTGCGGCGCAATATAGGTATTGGGCGTATCTTGTCTGCGTCGGATAGGGAAACCTATCTTCTCTACCAATTCTCTGTCTTTGAGTATTTTCTCGCGTCTAGATTTGATTCCCTGAGATGCCTTTTCACGAACTAATGAGTTGAATGCTGTGACATCTTGCCTAATCCATTTCAGGTAATTTCTCAATCTCTCTATCTCCGATTTAAATTCATCCTCAATTTTCATAGCTTCAGGATTTGTCCTCTCGTAGACCATCACGATCTCGCTATCAGCCACGTCTGCCCGTGGTGGATTCAGGCTATAAGTGGATGGCTGTAGCTTTAATAGAGCGGAGTTGCCACTGAAGGGTATGTAAAACGTGATCCTAGTTCCCGTTACATATAAAGGACGACTTCTATCCCAAATTACATACCCAGCAGATTGACTTATATCGATTTTGGCGTCGCCGTAATCTATTTTGATCTGTTCTTCATCGATTTGGAGTGCTTCCATTTTGTATTTCTCAACGAAGTAATCGTACAGATCATCCTCTGAAGTATTTAGTACCCGATTTTCGTTAAGTGAGTTGATCTCATCAAGCATCCTCTGCTCTCGGGCACGGAGAGCATCGCTAAGATCTTCCTCATAAAATAGTGAATTTGTCATGGCTTCAGCCCATATAACTGATCAACTTAGCCAGCCTATTTTCGCTTTCTTCTCGCTGGTAGAATGTGTTCGTATTCCCCCGTCAAAAGCGCAGCAATTCCCCCTCGCAAAAGACGAGCAGATCGGCCAAGATCGCGGCAAAGTAAATCAGGCTGACCGTGCTATTGACCGTCATAAAGGCCGTGCTCATGCGGGACAAGTCGTCGGCCCGCACCAGCCGGTGCTCGTACACCAGCAAACCGGCTACCACTACTACCCCCAACCAGTACAAAAAGCTCAAGCCAGCCATGTGGCCCACGATAATCAGCAGCACCACGAACAACAGGTGCAAGGCGCGGGCAATGTGCAGAGCGCGGGCAATGCCAAAGCGAACCGGGATGGAATGGAGGCCGGCCCGCACGTCAAAGGCGTGATCCTGGCAGGCGTAGATGATGTCAAAGCCAGCCACCCAAACCAGCACCCCCAAGCACAGCAGCAGCGGTATGAGATCAAAGCCACCGGTAACCGCAATCCAAGCACCCAGCGGCGCCCCGCCCAAACTCAGCCCCAAAACCAAGTGAGAGGCCCAAGTGAAGCGCTTGGTCAACGAGTAGAACAAGAGCACGGCCAAAACCAGCGGCGACAGATACAAGCACAAAGGATTGAGCTGATAAGCCGCCAAGACCAAGGCCAAGGCGGACAGAACTACGAACACCCCCACGGCTTGTGGCGAGACCACACCTCGCGGCAATTCGCGGTTTTGGGTGCGGGGATTGGCCGCGTCGAGGTGGCGGTCAGCGAGGCGATTAAAACCCATCGCCGCACTGCGCGCCCCCACCATCGCCAGCGCAATCCAGCCAATCTGAGCGGGGGTGATGCCAGCGTGCATCGCAGCCAGCAAGGCACCGCTAAAAGCGAAGGGCAGGGCAAAGACGCTGTGGGAGAATTTGATCATGCGGCCGTACACCGCAATGGCCTGCAAGGGAGCCATCTCGACCTTCCTCGACAAGGGCGGCCTCGGTCAGGCCGCTGGATAAAAGCGCAGCGGGGGCACCGCGTCGATCAGGCCGTGGCGGTGAGCAAGTTGGTAGAACAGCCGCAAACCAGCCTGAGCGGCCTCGTCCAAATCAAAGCGGATGTAGTGGGTCAGGTAGCGCTCGTAGAACTCGGCCGAGCCGCCGCATTCTCGGCGGTACGCTGCGGCAATAGACGGCGCTTGACATACCCCCTGATCTTTGGCCCGCTGTAATTGTTGGACTTGGGCAGGTGTGATCGCCTGCTGGTGGCCAGCCCAAAAGGCAAACACAAAAGGCAGATCGGTCATATCAGTCCATTCCCGACCCAAGTCTAAGCTCTCCAATTCCCCGTCCAAGTGCGGAAAGACCTGATCGCCGATGAGCAGAGCCGCGTCGGCGCACTCCAGCATCGCCTCCAAATCGGGCGGAGCTTCGATCAATTGCGGATCAAGAGCGAATTTTTCGCGCAGGAGAATGGACAACAAAGCCACTGAAGTGCGGGAACTAGTATCCAGAGCTATGCGCTCGACCTGCGGCAACGGACGACGACAGAAGAGGCGCACCGTCAGCACCGATCCCTGCGAACCAATGGCTATATCGGGAACGATCCAATAGGGACGAGCACTGCGGGCGTATTCGATCGCGGGAATGATTCCCACGTCGATGGTGCCATCTGCCAGCTCCCTCGCGCAGCGCGAGGGCACCGAATAACTCAGGGCGAAAGGTGCGGGATCGCGTTCGAGGGCAACGACGAGGGGCCGCGTGTTGAGGTACGGGACCGCGCCCAAGCGCGGCTTCATGAATGAACGGCCTCTTGCAAAGCGTCGATCCGACAGGGAGAAGCCACCGGCTCGTAACGAGTATTACGCCGTAGCGGCGCAAAGCCAGCATCGCGGATTAGCCGCTCCATAGCGTCTAGACCCATCTCGTTGGTATGACTAGTACCAGCGGCGCTGACGACGTTTTCTTCGAGCATAGTGCTACCGAAATCGTTGACGCCGTAGCGCAAGCTGACTTGGGCGATTTTAGGTCCTTGGGTCACCCACGAGGCCTGTAGGCTGGGAATGTTATCGAGGAAGAGCCGCGCTACGGCCACCGTGCGCAAGTGATCGTACCCGGTTGCTTTGACACCGTTCCAACGAGTCGCGTCTTCGCCCAAATCCGTGTGATCGGGCTGGAAGTTCCAAGTGATAAAAGCGGTGAAGCCGCCGCGTTCGTCCTGTAGCTGCCGCAGGCAATCCAAGTGCTCTAGGCGATGCTCAACCGTCTCCACGTGGCCGTACATCATCGTCGCCGTGGTGGGCATCCCCAGCGCGTGCGCCACGCGATGCACCTCCAGCCATTCCTCGGTGCGGTCCTTGCGAAAGCCGATGATGTCGCGCACCTCGTCGTTGAGAATCTCAGCTCCGGCACCCGGAATCGAATCCAGCCCCGCGTCGCGCAGGCGGCGAATGGTCTCGTCCAGCGGCAGCCGCGACAGGTGCGCGATGTAGATGATTTCCGTAGCCGAAAGACAGTGTAACTGCACCTGCGGATAGCGATCCCTGATCGCCGAGAGCAACTGTTCGTAGTAATCGAGGCGTAGCTTGGGATTGAGGCCGCCCTGCATCAGGATCTCGCAGGACTTAGGCTCGTCGCCGCCAAAGGCCACCAACTCGTCGATTTTGGCAAATATCTGCTCATTGGGCAGGACGTAGCCTTCACTGGAACCCGGCGGCCGATAGAAGGCGCAAAAGTCGCACTTGACCCAGCAGACATTGGTGTAGTTGATGTTGCGCCCGACGTTGTAGGTAACCACCTGCTCGGGGTGTTTCTGCAGGCGCACCCAATGCGCCAGCATCCCCAACTCGGAGAGGTTGTGATGCGCGTACAGGCGGCGGGCATCATCGAGCGCGAGGCGCTCCCCAGCATAGACTTTTTCGGCAATATCGGCGATCACGGGTGCTATCCAGCCGCCGCCAACAGCGTTGGGGTATCGGCGACGATATTGTAGAGGGAGTCGCGCTCCAAAGGCTGGCGTCCGGCCTCGACGATGCGCTGCAAGAGTTCGGCCTGCGTCAGCCGCTGCTGCGTCTCGGTAAAACTCTTGCGGGTGATCTCGTAGTCCATGACCGTGCCGTCGATGTCGTCGGCCCCGTACCAGAGCGCGGTCTGCGAAATCTCAATGGTGTTCATAATCCAGAAGGTCTTGACGTGGGGGAAGTTGTCCAGCATCAGCCGCCCCACGGCGATTTCCTTGAGATCTAGGCAACCTGTCGGTCCAGGCAAGTCCTCCAACTCGGTGCGCTCTGGGTGAAAAGAGAGCGGAATATAGCAGAGGAAACCGCCAGTCTCGTCCTGCACTTCGCGCAGCCGCACGAGGTGATAGACCTTCTCCTCGGTATTTTCGATGTGACCGTAGAGCATGGTGGCGTTGGAGGGCAGGCCGGCTCTGTGCGCCGCCTGCGCGATCTCTAGCCACTCCTCGGAGTCCGCCTTAGTCCAAAAAAGGTCGCCCTGAACCCGGTCGCTGAAGACCTCGGCCCCACCGCCGGGCAGCGACTCCAGCCCAGCCGCCTTCATATCGGCAAAAATCTCCTCCAGCGGCTTTTTGGCGATGCGCTGAATCTGGGCGATCTCGATCATGGTGAAGGCCTTCAGATGCGCGGCGGGACGGGCTTGCTTCATCGCCCGCAAGACGTCGAGATAGTATTGATAGGGTAGTTTGGGATTGACGCCGCCGACCATGTGGATCTCGGTGATTGGAGCTTGATCGTACTCGGCGACCCGCGCGGCGACTTGCTCGGGTTCCAATACGTAGCCGCGCTCGTCTTTGGGCTTGACGTAAAAGGAGCAGAACTTACAGAGCTTGTTGCAGATATTGGTGTAGTTGATGTGCTGGTTGCGCACGTAGTACGCCGTATCACCGCTTTTGCGCTCGCGGACGATATTGGCCAGATAGCCCAAGACAGGCAGTTCATTGCAGGCGTACAGGCGCAGACCGTCGTCCAAGCTCAAGCGCTGTCCGGCCAGCACTTTGTCGTGGATATCTGTGAGACCGGCGCGGCCAATAAGATCGTCGTAAATCACCTATTTCTCCTGCGTTTAGTACATAATACCTATGGGTATCCTATTCGTCAACCGGCCCTTTGAAGCCCTGGTACACCGCGGCAATCCCTAGAGTCATAGGCATGTAGCGCGTCTGGCTGAACCCAGCCGCGACGAGCAATTCGACAAACGCCCGCCCTTGGGGAAAGGTCCCCACCGAGCGCGGCAGATAGGCGTAGGCCCGGCGCTGGCCGGAGATTAGGCCGCCGATCAAGGGCAGCACTTTGTGGAAATAGAATAAGTACAATTGCCGGAACAGCGGCGCAGTAGGCTCGCAAAAATCGAGCACCAATAGCTGGCCGCCGGGCTTGAGCACCCGATGCGCTTCGGCCAAGCCACTGGAAATGTTCCCAAAGTTGCGCACCCCAAAAGCCCCGGTCACCATGTCGAAGGCATTGTCCTGAAACGGTAGTTGCTCAGCGTCGCCGACCAACAGGTCCACGCGCGCGGACGGGCCTTTGGTCGCCACCTTGGCCGCTCCCAGCCGCAGCATCTCTACGGCCATGTCAATACCGACGACCTGCTGCGGCCCCAAGCGGTCAGCCGCGAGCGCAAAATCGCCGGTGCCAGTAGCCAGATCCAAGACGCGCTGCGGACGCTTGTGCCGGGCGGCACGGAGGGCGCGCCAACGCCAGTACACATCCACGCCACCGCTGAGCAGGTGGTTGAGCAAATCGTAGCGCCGGGCAATGGCGTTGAACATGTCTCGGTTGCGCCTCTTGTGTTCGGCGACGTTTTGCTTATTCTCCATGAAGGAAAAGCTAGTCCCGTTACCATCACTGTCAACAGAAGCTCATGCCCCAACTTCAGGCCAACATCCTCATCGCCGACCAATCGCTCTTTATCCGCGAAGGGCTGCAAGAGGCATTGCAAAAACCCGGCTATGCCATTGAAATCGCCGCGGACGGTGCCCAAGTGCGCCGGATGCTAAAAGCCGGCAATTTCCACTTGGCTATTCTCGACTTACAGATGCCCGGTCCCGCTGGGATGCAACTTTTGCAGGAAGTCGGCCAGCAATACCCCGACACCCTGTGCATCATCCTCACGGACCACGACAACGTCCACACCGCGGTCGAAGCCATGCGCAAAGGCGCGTACGACGTGGTGACCAAACCCGTCGATTTAGACAACTTGCGCCTCGTAGTCTCCCGCGCACTCGATCGCTTCGAACTCGTCGTCGAAAACCGCAAGCTCCACAACCGCCTCGAAAAAGAAGCCCCCTTCCGCCGCCTCGTGCGCCGCAGCCCGGCCATGCAGGCCGCCGCGGCCACGATCAAACAAGTAGCCGAAACAGACGTGCCGGTACTCTTGCGCGGTGAGACGGGCGTCGGCAAGGATCTAGTAGCGCGCGCCATCCACGATCGCAGCAGACGCCGCGACGCTCCCTTTGTGGCCGTCAACTGTGGCGGCTTCACCGAAGAGCTTTTTACCAGTGAATTGTTCGGCCACAAGCGCGGGGCCTTTACCAGCGCCCACGCCGACCGGCCCGGCCGTTTCACCCTCGCCGAGGGCGGGACGATCTTCCTCGACGAAATCGGCGAGGTCTCGCACAAAAATCAGGTCGAGCTATTGCGCGTCCTAGAATCCCACGAGTTCCAACCGCTCGGAGACCCGCAAGTCCACCGCGCTGATGTGCGCATCATCGCCGCGACCAACCGCGACCTCGAAAACGCCGTCGCAACCGGTGCCTTCCGCGAAGACCTGTACTACCGCCTCAACGTGATCCCCATCGACATCCCTCCCTTGCGCCAACGGCGGGAAGACATCCCGGTCTTAGTCGAAATGTGCCTCGACGAAACCTGCCGCGCACAAAACAAGCCCTCCAAGAAGATCAGCCCGGAAGCTATGGAGGGCCTCATTGCCTATGATTGGCCGGGCAATGTGCGCCAGTTGCGCAACCTACTGCAGCGGCTCGTGGTCACCACTCCGGCTGCAGTCATCCTCCCCGAACACCTGCCCGGCCCGCTCGGCGGGATGACCGATGGCCCCGGTCAATTCTCAATGGCTATCGGCTCTTCCCTCCAAGAGGTCGAAGCCGAATTCATCCGCCAGACCCTCCAACGCCTCACGGGCAAACGCCGCGAGGCGGCCGCTATTTTGGGCATTAGCGTCCGCTCCCTCCAGTACAAGATCAAGCGGTACAACATCACCACCAAGTAACGCGCTGACGGCTGTCGGCAAACGCGCGACAAGTCGGCAGTCCATTCATCAACTCTAGTCCACTCCTGCATTTTTTGCACTTTTGCGCCTGTGCGGTCCCTCAACCTGCTCCTCGCCCACTACTGTCTTTCTCATAAGTAACATATTCACAATGACTTAACTATAAGAGACTAAATGTGGCATTAGATTTGCTTATCTATATGTGAGTCGGAAGGAGCACCGGTCGCCCTTCGCTCAACCGAAAGAGTTTCACAGCCCGCATTGACCGTAACTATCTGTTAATACAGAGCAAACAATTTTGTCAGATCGGGCATTGAGCAACGCGGGGACGCTTTGCAGTCCAAAACAGAAACACTGAGAATGCAATTTTTGCACTTTGAGCACATAGAGCCTGACGCTTCTAACTAGCGCAATTCAAGCGCCTTACAGAACATCAGCCAAAATTGTTGCAACTAAGTGCAAAAATTTGCACCTGCTGACCCCATTACCCAAGGAAGGTTTCGCACATGGCTTACGCGATCCAAGAAGTCCTAAATGACGAGGACAACACCCTGCGCCTCTACTTCGACGACATCGCCGATTCTAGGCCGCTGAGCCGCCAGCGGGAAGTCGAGTTGTCGGCGCGGATCCAAGACGGCGACATGGTCGCGCGCGACGAGTTGGTTCAAGCCAACCTGCGCTTCGTCATCGATGTGGCCAAAAACTACCAGAACCGCGGCCTCTCGCTAGAGGACCTAATCAGCGCGGGCAATGTGGGCTTGCTAACCGCTGCCGAGCGCTTCGACGGCACCAAGGGATACAAGTTCATCTCGTACGCCGTGTGGTGGATCAAGCAGTCCATCTTGCAGACCATCGCCGAGCACGCCCGCACCGTGCGCCTGCCGCTGAACAAGCTCAGCCTACTCAAGGACATTTCGCGGGCCGTGCGCAAGCTGGGCCAAGGCCGCGAGAGCGAGCCGGATGTCGAGGAAATCGCCGCTGAGTTGGGCCTGCCCACCGAGGAGGTGCTTGACACCATGCTCAGCGCCCGCTCGGTGCGTTCGCTCGACGAGTCCTTTGAGGAGGACGACGATCGCAGCTTGCTCAGCCTCCTCGCCGACGACAATCAGGCGACGCCTGACAGCGACGTCTTGCAAAACTCGGCTCGCGCCCATCTAGAGGAGGCCCTCGCCAGCCTCGAAGACCGCGAGTTGCGCATCATTCGCCTCTACTTCGGCCTCGATGGCAGCCAAGCGCTGACCTTGGAGCAGATCGGCGGGTTGATGGGCCTGACGCGGGAGCGCGTGCGCCAGCTCAAGGAGCGCGCCCTCGGCAAGCTCCGCCACCCGACTCGCTACCAGTCGCTTCTCGCGCTGGTAGATGAGACGGAGTTTTACTAGGATTGCGGCCCACGCCTAAGACCGGGCGTTTAGGCTAGGCACCAAAAGCGGGGAGCTCGAATGATCGGGCTCCCCGCTTTGCATTGCGGCTAACACTTATTCTGCGAACGGCTCAGTCTTCGCCTTCCCGCAGCTTCTTGAGTTCGTCGCGCAAGAGCGCGGCTTTTTCAAAGTCTTCGCTATCAACCGCTTCTTGTAGCCAGCGCTCTAACTGCTCTTGTTGGCTCAGCGGCTTCTTCTGCAAAATTTCCTGCTCTAACTCATCGAGCGCGGCTTCTGAACGCTCGCGCTCGATGTAGAACTCATCGGCCTCCACCTCGGGCCACGTGCCAATCCGCGCGCGAGTCCGCTGCACGATCGCCAACGCGCCGTCGTAGTCCTGGTCGCCGATGGAGATCATGGCCCGGGCCACGCCGTTGATGCGCAATATATAAGGCCACCATCTCTCCAGATTGTCGCGGTCCTCTTCGCGCTCGGCATAGCGATTGACAAAGCGAAAAAGTGCCATATTGCGCTCAGTATCGCGCACGACCCGCCGGTAGTCGTGCAGTTGGATCAAAAAGGCGTAGCGCTTGTACAAGCGGCTCCCCTCGTCGAAAAGCTCGCGGCAAGCCGTTTCATCGAGCGCGAAGCCCTCGTCGCTGGCCCCGTGCTCGCGGCGGTATTTTTCCAATTCGCCCCGGTAGTAATCGAGGGCAAAGTCCTGTCCGTGGGGCCGGCGGCCGTCGGGCCGGCCATCGAGATTTAGCTGCAAAATGCCCTGAAAGGCCCCTTGATCGACCCGGATCTGGATCTTCGCAACCCCGTCCTTTCCCGATATTTTCCGCACATTCGCCTCTGGGTCGAAGGACCATTCATTTAATAGGTCGGTCATATCTCGACTCATACCAACCTCACACAACCGCTATTTACTGACATTGCAGAGATTCTCATCGCAGAATTATAACCGAGTTGATGGGTTCCGGCAATGACCTTCCCGCAGGCTAGGAGCCGAGGTCTCTCTGGCCCCTAGCCTGCGATGGCATAGTTTATGCTACAATAATGTACGACGCATTCTCGACACTTGGCTTTAATGACGCCCTCTTAGGGCGTGTGACACTGTATTTTTGGTCGATTTTCCGTTTTTAACCACGAATATGTGGCCCTTTGATATTTACAAAAATGTCATTTTTACCCATGCTAATGACAAAAATGTCGTAAAAATAGGATGATTCACATGTCCACCTTACCGACCGCCAGTGCCCAACAACAAATCTCCATCCTACACGAAATCGGGCAAATACTAGGCTCGACGACCAAGTTTGAGGAGGCGCTCAACGTCATTCTCAAGCTCATGTGCGACCAACTCGACATGAGTTTGGGGACGGTCAGCCTTTTGAGCCAAGAAGCCTCCGAAGTCTCTATCGACGTAGCCTATGGACTCTCGCAATCGGAAATCAAGCGCGGCCGCTACGACGTGGGGGAAGGCATCACCGGCAAGGTCGTAGAATCGGGCAAGCCCGTGATCGTGCCGCGCATCAGCAGCGAGCCGCTTTTCCTCAACCGCACCGGTGCTCGCGGCAGTTCGGCCAAGAACCAGACCTCGTTCATTTGCGTGCCTATCCTCCAGCAGCAGCAGGTAGTAGGAACCATTAGCGTTGATATTCCCTACAAAGACAACGAAAGCCTGCAAGATATTGTGCGCCTGCTATCCATCATATCCGTCATGATTGGTCAATCGGTCGCCGCCCGCCAACGCGCCCGCGTCGAACAAACCCGGCTTCTCGACGAAAACTTGCGCCTGCAAAACGAGCTCCGCGAGCGCTTCCATCCCGCCAACCTCATCGGCAACTCCCGCCCCATGCAGGAGGTTTGCCAGCTCATCGGCCAAGTGGCTCCCAGCGACGCCACGGTCCTGTTGCGCGGCACCAGCGGCACCGGGAAGGAACTGGCCGCAGATGCCATACATTACAACAGCTTACGCGCCGACAAACCCTTTGTCAAAGTACACGTCGCCGCCCTGCCAGAAACCTTGGTCGAATCCGAACTATTCGGCCACGAGCGCGGCGCTTACACCGGGGCCTCAACGAGCAAAGCCGGCCGGTTTGAACGAGCGCGCGGCGGGACGATTTTCCTCGACGAAATCGGCGAACTCAGCCTAGGCGCACAGGTCAAACTGCTCCGCGTGCTGCAAAACCGCGAAGTCGAGCGCCTTGGTGGCCGCGGCCCTGTGCCGATAGATGTTCGCGTCGTCGCGGCGACCCACATAGATCTGGAAAAAGCCATCGCCGAGGGGACTTTCCGCGAGGATCTCTTCTACCGACTCAACGTCTTTCCCATCTTCATTCCGCCCTTGCGCGAGCGCAAATCCGACATTCTGCAACTAGCTGACCACTTCCTCGAAAAGTACTCTCGCCAACTCGGCGTGGAGATGCACCGCATTTCTACACCTGCCATTGACATGATGATGAGCTACCACTGGCCGGGCAACGTGCGCGAGTTGGAAAACTGCATTGAACGGGCGATCATCCTCAGCAACGACGGGGTCATCCACGGCCACCACCTGCCCCCATCCCTGCAAACGGCTGACGCCACCGGAACGCCGGTCACCGGCTCCTTTAATACGATGATGCAGGCTTATGAACGAGAAATCATCATCGAGGCCCTCAAGAACGCCCGTGGCAATATGGCCAAGGCCGCCCGCACCCTCGGTACTACGACCCGCATTTTCTCTTATCGGATCCAAAAACTAGACATCTGCCCGAAAAATTACAAAAAATGAATAATAAAAATGACAAAATTGTTGTTTTTTGAGATTATTTCAATTTTGTCGTTATGTTCGTCTCGTTTTTCTTTTTATTGTTATTTTTTTAACTCCCTAATTTACAATAAGCTACAATTCTGAAGAATCTGCGCCCAATCCGCTTGGCACGTTTCTTGCCTTGTAAAATCCGACGTTCGCATCCAAGAGGCTTCGATTAGATGCCTCCTCATACCTTACAAGGGAAGGGATTGCCCATGTCTGTTTTTCACAACCGTCCTGCGCTCTTATGGCTCTGTGCCGGGGTCCTCGGGGCTACGACTCAGGCTTCGGCGGGAGATTTTAAAACCGTAGAAGCCTTCCAGACCATGCCCTTGGCCTATCCCAAATTCATGGTAGATAACCTGTGGATTCTCATCGCCGCAGCGTTGGTTTTCATCATGCACTTGGGTTTTGCCACGCTCGAATCCGGCCTGACCCGGCAAAAGAACACGGTCAACATCCTCTTCAAGAACCTCTTTATTATCTCGGCCGGTATCCTCACCTATGCCTTGTGTGGCTTCAACATCATGTATCCAGGCGACGATTGGCTCATCGCCGATGTGTTGGCCCTCAAGGGCTGGATCGGCTTTGACGACGATGTGGCCAACCTAACCAATCAGTACGCAGATTACACCTACTGGTCGGACTTCATCTTCCAGGCCATGTTCGCCGCCACCGCCGCTACCATCGTCTCCGGTGCCGTTGCCGAGCGCATTAAGCTATCGGGTTTCATGCTTTACGCCGTGATCTTGGTGGCCTTTGGCTACACCATCGCCGGCTCTTGGAAGTGGGGTGCCGGCTGGCTCGACGACCTCGGTTTCTACGACTTCGCTGGCTCGTCGGTCGTGCACGCCTTCGGCGGCTTCTCGGCCCTCGCCGCAGTGCTGGTGCTGGGGGCGCGCAAGGGCAAGTACCACGACGGAGAAATCAGGCCCATCCTCGGGCACAGCATGCCGCTATCGACGATCGGCGTCTTCCTGCTATGGCTCGGCTGGTTCGGCTTCAACGGCGGCTCGGTGCTCAGCGCCGACCCAGCGGCTATATCGCTGGTCTTCGTCACCACCACCCTCGCCGCAGCGGCTGGTTGCATGGCCTCGATTTTTACCTCATATATTTACCTCAAAAAGCCCGACATCACCATGGCGCTCAATGGCATTCTCGCTGGCCTCGTTGGCATCACGGCTGGGGCCGATGTGGTCACGTGGGCTGGAGCAATCTGGATTGGGCTGATCGCCGGAATCATTGTCGTCTTCTCGATCGTCTTTATCGACCGCATCAGGATCGACGATCCGGTCGGTGCCATCTCCGTCCACGGCATCTGCGGCGTCTGGGGCACGGTCGCAGTCGGGCTGTTCAGCACCAACGCCGACCACACTGTGGGCATCCAGCTATTGGGTACCCTATCTTTTGCCATCTTCGCCTTTGTCTTTTCCTTTGTCCTCGCGACCATTGTCAAGGCGACACTCGGGTTCCGCGTCGATGAGGAGGACGAGGACGAGGGTCTCGACCTAAGCGAGCACGGCCAGCCCGCGTACGCGGATTTCCAGCACATCAACAACTAAGTGAGGGAGGCAACCAACAATGTATAAAATTGAAGCATTCCTCCGGCCATCGGCCCTTGAGGCCGTGCAGAAAGCCCTAGGCGAACGGGGCATCGCCGGCATGTCCGTAACCGAAGTGCGGGGCTTTGGCCGCCAGCGCGGCCACCGCGAGGTCTATCGCGGTGCCGAGTACCGCATTGATTTCGTCCCCAAGATCAAAATCGAAGTCATCGTCAAGGACGCCGACCACGAGCAAGCGATCAACACCATCGTCGAGGCGGCCAAGTCCGGCAAAGTCGGCGATGGCAAGGTCTTTGCCTCGCCGATCCAAGAAGCCGTGCGCATCCGCACCGGCGAGACGGGCGAAAGCGCCCTTTAATAGCCAAGGGGCCGGTGCAGCCGGTCCCACCTTTTACCTCAACCCACCTAAGGAGCAATCGATGAAACGCTTGCTTTTTACCGCACCCCTTTTCTTTGCGCTGACGCTAGCGACCGTTCCGGCTGATGCCGGGGTCGGCTTTGGTGCCGACGTAGTCAACCGCTACGTGTGGCGCGGCACGGACTTCGGCAATGCCGTCAGTGTCCAGCCGGGCATGTCCATCAGTTCCGGCAACATCGAAGTCGGCGCTTGGTCCTCATGGGCGATCTCCGGCAGCGGAGCCAACGAGAACGACCTCTACGTCAGCTTCTCGTCCGGCCCCGTCGGCATCACCCTGACCGACTACTACTTCCCCACTCAGGATTTCGACGAAGTCAAAACAGACGACGCATTTTTCAGTTACAGCGACGAAGACGGAGTACACTGGCTCGAAATCAGCGCGTCCCTCGCCCCCGACGGCGTACCTCTGAGCGCCCTAGTCGCTTACAATGTATCCGGCGACGTCAACGATTCGTTCTGGGCGGAAGCGACCTACGACTTGGGCGAGATGGAAGAGACCGCTGTCAGCGTCACTGCCGGCTTCGGCAACGGGGCTTACACCACAGATACCGACCCGGCCTTGGTCAGCGTCGGCCTCAACATGAGCAAGGGCGACTATTTCGCTTCGTATATCCTCAACCCGGACCGAGAAACTACCTTCCTCGTCTTTGGTAGGAGCTTCTAAAACCTGGTCGGCCTCCCAACTCAGGAACCCGGACCAGAAGCAGGGGGCGCGTACTGCGGGGAGCGCGTCCCCTGATCCCATATCAACCACTACTTTGAGAAAGGAGTAGTCATGGCTAAAGCCAAGGCGAAAGCCAAAACCAAACCGAAAGCCAAAACCAAACCCAAGTCGT
>JAPPEG010000174.1 GCA_028875345.1 Gemmatimonadota bacterium | reverse complement strand
GGGCCTTCTTGGGGACGATCAAGGTCTGGGGCCGCCGCTCGGTAATAATGCGCACTGTGGCGAACATCCCCGGTTTGAGTAAGCCGTCGCTGGCGACTTCGAGGGTAACCTTGACGGTGCCACTGGCGGGATCGACTTCTGGACTAATCATGCGAATGCGGCCGCGGAAGCTCGTGTCAGGCAGGGCTTCGACCGCGATAGTGGCCTCTTGGCCGGGGTGCAACTGGTACATGCGCTGCTCGGGCGCGAAGATGCGCACCAACAGCGGGTCGCGGTCGGCGATGACGAAAACTTCTTGATTGCCGCGCACTAGGTCGCCCACTTCGACCAATCGCTGGGTGACGACGCCGGCAATCGGCGCGGTAACGTCTGCGTACGCGAGATTGAGCTGGGCTTCTTCGAGGGAGATCTTGGCGTTGTCCAAGCGGAGGTGGGCCGCATCGTATTCGGATTGGCTGACCATGCTGCGCTCGTACAGCGTCTTGATGCGGTCGTAGTTGGTGCTGGCGTCGGCAAAAGCCTGTTCGGCTTGGCGCAAGTTTAGGCTCAGTTCATCCTTGTTGAGGCGGATCATCACTTGGCCTTGGCGCACTAGGTCGCCCTCTTCGGCCGCGAGCTCTTCGAGTAAGCCGGTCGTGCGCGCCAAGACGCTGACGCGGCGCTCGGCTTCGAGGCGGGAATACGTCTCAATGTAGGCGTTCATGTCGCCGCGCGTGACCTGCTCGCCTTTGACTGGAATGGCTGCCGCTTCGCGCCCGCCCCAACCGCCGCGCTGGAAACCCTGTGCGGATTCCTCTTCCTCGCCGCAGCCTAGCGCGAGGAGCAAAACGCTGCCGATGTACAGTGCATATTGGCGAGTTGTCATCTGGAGCAGATCCTAGTTGTATGTGTTTTGTCCACGGGATTCCTTTCTCTGGCGTGTGTCGTCCAAACAAGTATAGACGAGGCTTCGACCCTTGTCAACAGAACTGACTGGTCAGTTCTGGTTAGCTGTATCATCATATTAGACCATCGATAGATTCTATTCATTCCCGTTCGTTTTCATTTTTTTTGTTGCTGCCGTTCATGCCAATCAGTAAACGCTCGTACGAGCATCTCTGCTGCGGACTGCTGTAAAGTGTCTCATTCACCTTTGCAGGCCGCAGCCACAGCCCCTATAATTGGGCCGTATGGAAAAAAACCAAACACCGCTAAACAGGAGCAATGTGATGCAAAAGCTCCTCGTGGTCTTGACGGCCCTTGCGCTAGTAGCTTGTGGCCGAGAACCACCTGCTGACCTCATCCCCGCCAAAATTGTCAATGTGCGTGACTTCGGTTCCGATGGGGTGGCTGTCGTGCTCAAAGGAGACGATGTGCCGCCGTTGCCCATCATCATCGGCCACTGCGAGGCGAGGGCGTTAGTCAGAGCTATGCAGGACGAGGACTTCCCGCGCCCGCTGGCGTACGATCTGTTGGAAGCGATGCTGGAGAAGCTGCAAGGCGAGGTGCAGCACCTCGTCGTCCACAGCATCAAGGACGACACCTTTCACGCCAACTTGTACATTGAGACCGAGGCTGGCGAGTGGGTGCTCGACTGTCGGCCCAGCGACGGCATGGTGCTGGTAACGCGCCTCGGCGCGCCGATCTATTTACGGCCGCAGCTTTTTGAACCCAAAGATCTAAGCCCACAGATATAACCATCGCAAGGAGAATGCCGTGACCTATCGCGTTGGCCTCGTGGGGACGGGTGGTATCGCCCGCGCTCACGGCAAGGCCTGCCAACAGATTGCCGAAGCCGAACTCGTCGCCATCTGCGACGTGTCCGCCGAACAGCTAGCGCGCTACGGCGAGGAGTTTGGCGTTGCAGCGCGTTATACTGAGCTCGACGCCATGCTCCACGAGGCTGAGCTGGATATTGCCATCATCTGCACTTGGGGCGCTTTTCACGCCGAGACTGGGATTCAGCTCTGCGATTCGGGGCGGGTAAAAGCCGTGCTCTGCGAAAAGCCCTTCACCCAAAACGCCGCCGAAGCAGCAGCCTTTGCTGAAGCCGGCAGGAGAAATCGCGTCCTCGTGGCCGAGGCGTTTAAGTTTCGCCATCACCCCATGCACTTGCGGGCCAAGGCCATGCTCGACGCTGGCGCGGTCGGCGACTTGGTCGGTGTGCGGAGCACGTTTTGCACCAGTTCGGGGGCCTCGCTCCAAGAGCGCACGCCCGAGTCGAATTGGCGCTTCAACAAGGCCAAAGGCGGCGGCAGTATCTACGACTTGGCCTGTTACAATGTTCACCACGCGCGGTTCATATTTGGCGAGGAGCCGGAGCGGGTGTTTGCCGCACAGCAGTTGGGCTTGGAGACCGATGATGCCGCGTCGATTGTGCTGGTCTTTTCCGGGGGCCGCACCGCGCAGATTTCCGTGGGTTTTAATACGTTCAGTTCGCAGTACACAGAAATTTCTGGACACCGCGGGATGCTGCGGCTAGATCAAGTGTGGAACAACGAGAATCGGGCCGTGACTGTAGAGCATCGCACGCCGAACGGGGTGGAGGTCGTCGAAATCCCGCCCTGCTTTCAGTTTGCATTGCAGTTGCAGCACCTGTGCGAGTGCTTAGCTGAGGGACGGGAGCATCGGATCACGCCGGAGCACAGCGTCGCACAGATGCGGGTGCTAGACGCGGTGAAGGAGTCTATGGAGACGGGGCGGGCGGTGGAATTGTCCAATAGCTAGCAAAGAGGAGGTAGCGCGTGAAAGTTGGAATAATTGGGCACACGGGCCGCGGCAACTACGGCCACTATCTCGACATGGCGTTTGTCGGGGTGGAAGGCGCGGAGATTGTGGCGTTGGCCGATCCCGATGAGGAGGGACGCCAAGCCGCTGTTGCCAAGACCGGAGCACCCAGGGGATACGCCGATTACGTGGAGATGTTAGAGGAGGAGAAGCCGGATATTGCAGTGGTGGCGTCGCGGGAGATCGGCGATCACTTGGCGTTGGTGCTCAATTGCGTGGAGCGCGGGGCGCATGTGTACCTCGAAAAGCCAGTGGCGGCTTCGGTTGCCGAAGTGGACCAGATGATCGCAGCGCGCGATAAGGCCGGAGTGACGGTGGTGGTGGCGCATCCGTGGCGGGGGCATCCGCCGATTCAGCGGGTGGCGATTCCGGAGATTAAGGGGGGGAAGATCGGCGAGCCGCGGCTGTGTCGGATTTATGGGATGGGTGGCGCGCACGGCGGAGATCAACTGTTTTTGGACTTGTATCCGCATTTCTTTGACT
>JAPPEG010000316.1 GCA_028875345.1 Gemmatimonadota bacterium | reverse complement strand
AGGGGGTCGCCGGTTCAAATCCGGCCACCCCGACCACGAATTAAGTCCCTGTGAGCTTTTGACTTACAGGGACTTAATTTATTTGCGATATGAGGTATGGCTCTTTCCATCGGCATAATCGGCTTGCCCAATGTGGGCAAATCAACGCTCTTCAATGCGCTGACAGGAGATGGGGCCGAGGTATCTAATTACCCATTTTGCACAGTGGCCCCCAATGTAGGTACCGTCGAGGTACCGGATCCGCGCTTGGAGCGGCTAAGCGAAGTCATTCAGCCGCAATCTACAACGCCTACGAATATCCGCTTTGTCGATATTGCTGGGCTAGTGCGGGATGCGAACCAAGGTGCCGGGTTGGGCAATCAATTCCTCGCTCACATCAGAGATGTCGATGCCCTAGTTCACGTGGTACGCTGTTTTGACGACGCGCAAATAAGCCATGTGGATGGGGTGATTGATCCCTTGCGCGATATTGAGACCATTGAGACGGAGTTGCTGCTCGCTGATTTGGCGGTGATGGAAAAGGCCGTGCCCCATCTAGATAAAGTGGTCCGCTCTGAACCGCGCAGCACGCGCGCGCAAGAACTGGTGGCCTGCGCTAAGGTTTTAGCGGGATTGCAGCGCGGAATGGGTGCGGCGGTGATGGGGTTGACCTCAGAAGAAAGGGACTCACTCGCTGCGTATAGCTTGCTGACGGCAAGTCCGGTGCTTTATGCGGCCAATGTCGGGGAAGTAGAGGCCGACGCGCCGGGGCCGTGGGTGGATCGGCTAGTCGAACGCTATGGAGCGGACCAAGTGCTGGTCATCTCGGCACAGCTAGAAGCAGAGATCGCTGGTCTGAGCCAAGAGGAAAGAGCGGAGTTCAGCCGAGAGTTGGGACTGGAATACGGGGGAATGGAGCGCTTAGTCCAAGCTGGATATAAGCTGCTGGATCTGATTACCTTCTACACGCTCGCCAACGGCAAGCTACAGGCTTGGCAGTTGCCGCGCGGGGAAAGAGCACCGCGCGCGGCCGGCCGGATTCACACGGACATGGAGAGGGGGTTCATCCGGGCCGAGCTAGCCTCTTGTGATCAGCTAATTACTATGGGGGGATGGGCACCGCTGAAAGCAGCCGGACAATTGCGCAGCGAAGGCCGGGATTACGTCGTCGCTGATGGGGATGTCATCACTTTTCTTTTTAAGGCTTAAGGCCCAGAAGAATCGTCTTGAGGAACGCGTTTTGTGTTTTGACGGAAGGTGTTAGGTCGCCTATCTTCTGCCGTTTAAACAAGAGCGAAACAGACCAATGGGACGCGCCTTGGGCATGATTGAAACTCGCGGCTGGGTGGCTATGGTCGAAGCGGCAGACGCGATGGTCAAAGCCGCTGAGGTCGAGGTGGTCGGCTGGCAGCAAGTAGGCGGCGGGCTAGTCTCGGTCATCGTTCGTGGAGATGTGGCCGCTGTGCGCGCAGCTACGGAGGCTGGGGCCGTGGCCGCAGCAAGTGCAGGTGAAATAGTTGCGCTCAACATCATGCCCCGGCCGCATGAGAGCACGGAAGCTGCATTGTCTCTAATCCGCCCCTTGGTGACAGTATGGTAATTTGGGCAAAAATCATCTTGGCAATGGCCCTACTGGGCTGGGCTGCATGGTATCTCGAACCGGCTGAGTTGCTTGCGGTCCTTGGGCAGGTTGGGCGGGATAAAGTGCTCATCTGCGGGGCCATTGCCCTAGTGGGCATCGGCGTGCAATGGATCAAGTGGCAGCTATTGTTGCGCAACCAAATCCCTGAGACCAACAGGCGCGATGCGCTCTATTCACTGCTGGGCGGTGCCGCCCTCGGTCTGGTGACTCCGAGCCGTTTGGGCGAGTTGGGCCGCGGCGTTTTCTTGGGACGGAGCCGGACCAAAGCTGCGTTGCTGACAGCCGTGGACAAGTTGAGTTCAGCCTCGGTCACGTTGGGTTTGGGGGCCGTAGCCGCATGGATTTTATGGCCCCAGCTTAGAGGCTTTTTGCTGTTGCTGTTCTGTATCCTCGGCGCACTGCTGTATTGGGGCTGGTGCCGCTGGAAAGCGAGGGGACCGATTGCATGGGGGGCTATCGCCGGGTTATCCGTCTTGTTCAACCTAGTATTCATGGCGCAATTTTTCTATTTGGTTACCGCCAGTGTGGCTGCCAACTCGGCAGTTGTGTTGGCGGTGCCGGTGATATTTGCTCTGAAAACCCTGCTGCCCTTGGGGTTTTTGGATCTGGGGGTCCGCGAGGCTGCGGCCATTCTGGTGTTTAGCAGCTTGGGCTTAGAGCCGCAACCTGCTTTTGTGGCCAGTATCCTGATTTTTGTCTGCAATGTGTGCTTGCCGGCTGGCCTAGGCTGGCTGTGGATTGGTAGCCGCCGATTGCGGACGATTGGAAAGGTCGCCTTATGAGTTCGGCGTATGCAATAAAAAAAGAAATATGCGAGGTAGGGCACAGGGTTTATCAGCGAGGGTACGTAGCGGCCAACGACGGCAATATCAGCGTTCGCATAGAAGACGACTTGGTGCTGTGTACGCCGACCGGAGTAAGCAAGGGCTATCTGAGTGCAGACATGCTGGCCACCTGCGATATGGAGGGCCGGCAAGTAGCGGGATCGATAAAAATATCGTCGGAAATCCGCATGCACCTCGAAATCTATAAGTTGCGGCCCGATGTCCGCGCAGTCGTCCACGCCCATCCGCCAACGGCGACCGGTTTTGCCGTCGCTGGCATTGAGTTGACTCAGTGCGTATTGCCCGAGGTCATCGTCAGCCTTGGGGGCATTCCGCTCGCGGATTACGGCACGCCTGGGGGCCCCGATATCGTCGAGCCGATGAAGCCGCTTTTGCGGCAATACGACGCCGTTCTAATGGCCAATCACGGAGTGGTAACCGTGGGCCAACACGTCATGGACGCCCATTTCAAGATGGAGACTGTCGAACACTTTGCTCAAATAGCCTTGGTGGCGCATCAACTCGGCGGGATACGTACGCTTGGGGGTAAAGATGTGGAAGATCTCACGAACCTGAGAAAGCGCTTTGGAATTGGGGATCGGCCGTCCTGTGAGGTGGCGGGAGAAAGCGATATAGTCGAACAGATTACCGCGGAAGTCCTGCGCCAACTGCGCTAGCTCGGTACGCGATGCGAGGGGGTATGAAGTTTATAGGACTGATCGCCATTGCAATAGGAATGGCAACCCCGGCCAGTGGCCAAGCCATTGTCGAGGCGGTTCAGCGCGGAGACTCCCTGTTGGCGCAGGGCCAGCCTAAACAGGCGTTAGCCGAATACGAAAAGGCTCGCGAAATAGGTGCTGGCAGCGCGATGTTTCTCAATCGCTTGGCCAGCCTCTACATGCAGACCGGCGGCTATAAACAGGCAGCCGAATCGCTGCAACAATCGCTTGCTGAAGACCCTAGGCAGCTTCCCGTATATTCGGCGTTGGGAGAGGCCTTTTTGGCTATGAGCCAGTTAGATTCGTCTATTTTTTACGTCGAACAAGCGAGTATTCTGGCCCCGTCCTCAACCAAAGTCCACAGCACCCTTGGCTATCTCTACATGCAGGCCGGGCAGAGCGAAAAGGCGCGCGAACGCCTCGACCGGGCCTTGGCACTGGATGCCAAAAACGCGGAAGCCTATCGCCTATATGGATATTACTACGCGGAAAAAGACTCAGTAGATCAAGCTATCGAACAATACCAAAAGTTGGCGGAGTTGTCGCCGGACAATGTCGAAGCCTACAACAACATCGCCTTCCTCCTCGCTGGAACCGGACGCTATACCGAAGCACTTGAGTATTACAAACGAGCTAAAGATCAGGCACAGGATCCCTATCTAGTCCAAGCAATCACGGCTAAAATCGAAGAAGTGCAGGCGATGCTGGCCGGTGAGATGAGGGCGCGCTATATATTAGTCGAAACAGAAGCGTCCGCACGCGAAATTCTCGAAAAAATGGCTCAAGGAGCCGATTTTTCCCAGCTCGCACAGCAGCTTTCCATCGCGCCTAATGCCAATCAAGGTGGGGATTTGGGGTTTTTTGGGCCGGGTGAACTCATGCCCGAAATCGAGGAAATCGTCGTGCAGCTGAAGGTTGGAGAACTGAGTCAGGTCGTGGAATTATCCATGGGATACATTATAGTACAGAGATTGAACTAAAATAAGTTGCGGCCAGGGCACCCTTGGATGCACCTGACCGCTGGGAGGGATACGAACCATGACCGGAATGGCTCGCATAAATTAAACGCCTCAAGAAGAGAGAGGTTCCACGTTAGTGCTACTTTTTTGAATATTCAACCAGAGGTAGCAAAGATGAACGCGGATGACCTGAGCGATGTGGCGGAGCGGCTCGAAGCCTTGGAGTCGCTAGCCAAGCTATTTGGAAATTCATGGCTCGAGTACGCCAAAAACCAGATCCCGGACGAAAAAGTAAGGGCTTATCTGACGGTTTTTGACGATGCCTTTCCCGGGCTGGATCACGTCGTCGAATTCGTGCGCCAAAATGCCCCAGCACTTGCTGCAGGCGAGGGGGTCCAAGAAGGTTTTGCCAGCTTGGCGCAGGTGCTTTTACAGCTAGAAAATAAAGGCGCGGGTTTTCTCCCAGTAGAGAGCGATGCGAAGGTAGTAGAAGAAGTCGCCGAGCCCAATGACGACACCCGTGCTCCCGAGGAGACCATCGAGGCTGTACTCGACGACGAGCAAGAGGATGTAAGAAAACCGACGAACGATGAAGAAAAGGCGAAAAACGAGGATGAAATAGATGCCCTTTTTGGCTGAACAGGCCCTGATTTACCCCAACGGAGCGAGTTGTCATGCCCTATTATTATGATGCCTGGTTTCAGTGTCTCAATTGCGATGACGAGCGCTATCGGCTAAACGAAATAGTCTATCACTGTCAAAGGTGTGGGGGGCTGCTCGAAGTACGCCACAACATGGAATCCTTACAGCGACGCTCGGGCGGCGAGTGGCGGACGCTCTTTGATCAGCGCTACATGAGTTCGGTGCATCCATATGGGAGTTCGGTTTGGGGCAAGAAAGAAATGGTTTGTCCCCTCGTCGAAGACGAGAACGTGGTCTCCATGTACGAAGGAGGAAGCAATCTGCTCTGGGCCGAGCGCTTGGGTGCCGAACTAGGTATGGAAGATCTGTGGATAAAGCAGTGTGGCAATAGCCACACGGGTTCGTTTAAGGACCTGGGCATGACCGTATTGGTTTCCATGGTCAACCAGATGATTGCCGAGGGCCAGTCTATACTTGCAGTAGCCTGTGCCTCAACCGGGGACACCTCGGCGGCGTTGGCTGCATATTGCGCGGCCGCTGGCATTCCGGCAGTTGTATTGTTGCCCAAAGACATGATTTCCACCGCCCAGCTCATCCAGCCTATAGCCAATGGTGCGCTGACGCTCGCCCTACGCACCGACTTCGACGGGTGTATGGCCTTGGTGCAGGAAATCTGTCGCCGCAACCAAATCTATCTGGCCAACTCAATGAATTCACTCCGCATTGAAGGACAGAAGACCATCGCAATTGAGTTGTTGCAGCAATTTCACTGGGAGGTCCCCGACTGGGTCGTTATCCCAGGCGGCAATCTGGGCAATGTCAGTGCTTTGGGGAAGGGGTTTATCGAGGCCAAGCAAATGGGTCTTATAGACAAGCTGCCGCGCCTTGCCGTTGCCCAAGCAGCCCAAGCTAATCCGCTTTATCTCAGTTATCTCGACGGGTTCCGTACCTTTGAGCCGCAAACGGCCCGCGATACCTTGGCCAGCGCCATCAAGATCGGTAATCCCGTAAGCAGGGAGCGGGCCATTCGCACCTTGCAGCACTTCGACGGCATCGTCGAAGAAGCTACGGAAGACGAATTGGCCAACGCTTGTGCAAGGGCCGACCGCAACGGGCTTTTTACCTGTCCGCACACAGGCGTCGCCTTAGCAGCACTAGAGAAAATGATCGCAGCCGGGCACATCGAGTCCAAGAGCCGGGTGATTGTAATCTCCACGGCGCACGGGCTGAAGTTTCCAGATTTCAAGGTGAAATACCACGAAGACCAATTGCGGGAATTTCACGTCGAGCCACAGCATCGCAATCTGCCGGTTGAAGTCGAAGCCGAATACGAAGCCGTTCAGCGGGCTGTCCTTGAAGCCATAGAGCAGCGGACGCTGGCTACGGCCCTCCACTGAAAGAGCAAATACAATGAACCACGATGGTTTTGCCGGAGAATCGACCCGTTCCGTACATGGGGGGGTGGAACGGGATAAGTTCGCCCAATCCCTCATCGACCCCATTGCCCAGACGGCCACCTATACCTTTGCCGATCTAGATGAATTTGTCGCTTTTAAGGCCGGCGAAAAATCGCTCTATGAATATGGGCGCTACGGCAATCCGACTCAGCGGGCAGCCGAGCGTCGAATAGCCGCCTTAGAGAACGCCGAAGCCGCTTTACTCTTTCCGTCGGGCATGAGTGCGATTACCTCGGTGCTCTATGCAATGTTGCGCAGCGGGCAACACTTGGTGCTGATGGAAGATTGCTACCGCATGACGGCCAAATTCTGCGAGGTTTTGGCCAAATTCGGCATTGAATCGACCATAGTTAAGCCCGGCGATATGGATTCGTTGGCGGCTGCGGTGCGCCCGGAGACCCGCTTGATCTTTACCGAGTCTCCGACCAATCCTCATTTGCACGTCCTCGACTTGGAACAACTCGTCGCTTTTGCCAAACAGCGGCGTCTCAAGGTTATCATCGACAGCACCTTGGCCACGCCGGTCAATCAGCGGCCGCTCGATTTCGGGGTTGATTTGGTCATCCACAGTGCCACCAAATACCTCGGTGGGCATAACGATCTGATGGCGGGTGCCATCTGCGGCAAAACTCCTTTAGTTGAGGCCATTGGCGAATACCAACGAATCACTGGTGGGATTGTTGACCCCAACACCTCGTTTTTGTTGATCCGGGGGTTGAAGACGCTCGCATTACGCGTTCTGCGGCAAAACGATACAGCCCTGACAGTAGCCCATTTCCTAGAAGCTCATCCCAAGGTTCGCCAGGTCTTTTACCCGGGCCTCGAAAGCCACGTCGATCACCGCGTCGCCAAAGAGCAAATGCGCGGTTTTGGCGGGTTGATCAGCTTTGAGATCGACGGCACCCCCGAGCAGACGCGGAATTTCGTCCATCGTCTAGCCGTGCCTTATATCGCACCGAGTTTGGGGGGAGTCGAGACACTGGTATCGCATCCGGCGACTGTTTCCTATTACGATTTGAGTGAGAAGGAGCGGCTGGCCATCGGTATCACCGACCAGTTGGTGCGCTATGCCGTGGGCATTGAGGACGCCGATGAGCTAATCGGCGATATAGAGAGGGCGCTTGAGGAAGTCTAAGAAATCAGAAGTTCAAGTCGGCCAGAAGCACGGTCCAGGGCAGGGAAGAAACTTTGCGGTACAGGTCGCTGTCGCTGGTCACGGCTTGGCAGCGGAGATGGGCACCTAAGGCAATGAAGCCGGCGGCGTACATGCTGATGGAATGCTCAAAGGCGATTTGAGTGGCTTTGCGGGTGATTTCGGCGTTGTAGGGCACAATATCCAAGTGCATGTACTCTAAGCTGGCTAAGGCGTCGTCTATATGGGTGCGGTCGAATTGGCGGCTTTCCTTGAGGACATGGGCCAGTTCGTATATGGATTGATCGAGCACGGTCAGCGTGATTCTTTCCGCTAGCTGCTCTTGGCGAAGGCCAAGGGCCTTGTGGGTATCCATATCGTGCGCTGGAGAAAACCACCTCAGCATAACGGAGGTATCTAGCGCGTAGCGAATCACCGCGCCTGCCTTTCCGCGCGTAGGATCTTAAGAGGATCCCAAGGCAATGCCTTTTCGCGCAAGCTGTCTTGGAGCGCCATTCCGTGTTCAATAGCTGCCTGTTTTCGCTGGTACTCATACGTTTCTTCTCGTTGCTGGCAGTACGCCATAAAGGCTAGGCGCAGAAGTTTGCTGCGGCTTACGCCTTCTTGCCGCGCCACTTGATCGATGCGTTCGAGCAGGTCGTCCGGCAGCATGATATTTACGCGCGCCATAAGCCCCTTTCCTTTTATCTGACAAGCGGCGGGAAGCTGCCAAAGTAGCTTTGCCCCAACAGGCTGTCAAGACGGGCCTCTTGCCTTAGTTTGGGCCGGTCTTTAATGTTACAATTGGGATTAGAGCATGAAAAATCACTTGAAGATACTGTCGGGTTCCAGCAATCCACAACTGGCCCAAGAAATATGTGGTTACTTAGACATCGCGCCCACTCGCCGCCAAATCGTCCGTGCACCAAACGACAATATAAAGGTTAAAATTGAGGAGAACGTACGCGAAGACGACGTCTTCGTCATCCAGACCTCAGCGTCCCCGGTCAATCATCATTTTGTTGAGCTGCTGTTGCTAATCGACGCGCTCAAGTACGCATCATCGCGCCGAATTACGGCTGTGTTGCCCTATTATCCGTATGTGCGCTCCGACAAAAAGGATGAACCACGCATTTCTATTAGCGCCCGCCTTGTCGCCGACTTGCTCCAAGCCGCCGGGGCCGACCGGATCTTGACCATTACCTTGCACAGTTCGCAAATCGCAGCGTTCTCGCGCATTCCGGTGGACCAACTGTGGGCGACGAGCTTACTGTGCAATTTTATGCGGCTGAAGGGCCTCAGCAACGCCGTGGTGGTGTCGCCCGACGTGGGGAGTGCCGATGAAGCCAGCGCGTACGCGCGCCGGCTCGGCTTGCCGCTGGCGATTATGGACAAACGCCGCCACGCGGACGACGAAAAAGCCGAAATCAAAAATATGATCGGCGAGGTCGCCGGCCGTGACGCCTTGCTCTTCGACGATGAGGTGTTGACGGGGGGATCTATGATGAAGTCGATCGAGGTACTCAAAGAAAGAGGTGCGCACCGCATACTGGCTGGCTGTACGCACGGCGTTTTTTCTGGACAAGCCTTAGAGAGGATCGATGCCTCCTCGGTGGAAGCGTTCGCCACTACGAATACTATTCCCTTGCCTGCGGACAAGCCAAGGCGCAAAATCGCCGTGCTGAGCGTGGCTCGATTGTTGGGGGATGCCATCAAAGCTATTCACCACGGTGAGTCCGTGAGCCGCTTGATTGAATGGGAGGACTAGTTGATGGTAAGTAAATTGAGTATATTAGCTGAGTTATGGGATTTTATGAAGGTGCGCAAAAAGTGGTGGTTGGGGCCGATATTTTTCACTTTGATTCTGTTGGGATTGCTAGTAGTCACGACCCAAGGGTCGGCGGTGGCTCCCTTTATTTACGCGCTGTTTTAAGACTTATAACATATAATATGTAAAATGAATCTAAAAAACCTAATCCGCGAAATTCCCAACTTCCCACAAGACGGCATCTACTTCAAAGACATCACGCCGCTACTCAAAGACCCCGTTGGTTTATCCGCCGCGGTCCAAGCTATGATCGAACCCTTTGTGGACGCCGAAGTGGATCTAGTCGCCGGTATAGAGGCCCGCGGCTTCGTGTTCGCGGTGCCCATCGCCCTCGAATTGGGATGCGGTTTTGTGCCTGTGCGCAAACCAGGTAAGCTGCCGGCGGCCACGCTGAGTCGCGATTACGCCCTCGAATACGGCGAGACATCCTTAGAAATTCACACCGATGCCATTACACCTGGGCAAAAAGTGTTAGTCGTCGATGACGTTTTGGCCACCGGCGGGACCTTGGAGGCGACATGTCAAGTGCTTGAAAAGCTAAAGGCGGTTGTCGCGGGTATCAGCGTTTTGGCCGAGTTGAGTTTTCTGTCGGGCCGCGACCTCTTGGCCGGGTACAAATTGAAAAGCGCTATCGTCTATTGAAACTCGAACCCAAAACAATGGAGATACTATACCTTCATGTCGAGTGAACGCCGTAAACTGAGCAAGAGCGAACTCCGCGAAGATGAGTTCGTCGAATGGATCATGGAAGCGGTCGAATACGTCAAAGAGCGTGCCCGTCTCTTTGTCGGTGGGGCAGTTGCCGCGATCGCGGTCGTAGTGGCCATCAATTATTTTATTGAGTCCAAGGAGGCTGATCGGCTCAAAGCCGCAGCCCTCCTCGGCGATGTGCTGATGGTCGAACAGGGCGGAGAGCCGACCGAGGCAGTCCGCTTAGCCGAGGAGTTGGTGTCCGCCTATGCCGGAACTCTGGCTGCGGCTCAAGGGACCATAATCTTGGCCAATCTCTACTACGCGCAGGGCCGCTATGTTGAGGCTCGGGGCTATTATCAGCGCTACTTGGACAACTATGAGCCTTTGGATGTGTTAGCCTATGCGGCCCAGAGCGGTTTGGGTGCCTGCCTCGAAGCTGAAGGGCAGCTTGTGGCCGCGGCTCAGCACTACGAAACGTATGCAGCCCAGCAGGCTGGGACTATCCGCGAGGCGATGGCGCAGATGGAAGCCGCCCGCATATATGGGTTGGCCGGCGAAAGCAACAAGCAACAGGCCCTACTCGAACAGGTCAGTCGCACGTTTGTCCAGTACCCAATTGCCGCGCAAGCCCGAGCGGCACTAGCCATGTTCTAAAGGACTTGTTGATGGGCCGTGCAGATCTCAAAGTTTTTGCCGGGCGGAGCAATCCCGCATTGGCCGAGGGTATTTACCATTCGCTGGCCATTGAGCCAGGGCGCATCGAGTTTATCGACTTTAGCAACGAAAATATAAAGGTGAAGATTTGCGAAAACGTGCGTGGCCGCGATGTGTTCTTTATCCAAACTTCGTGTCCGCCCGTTAGCGATTATTTGATGGAGTTGCTCATAGCCCTCGACGCCCTAAAATACGCCTCAGCTGGTCGCATCACCGCGGTCTTACCCTATTATCCGTATGCGCTGGCCGACAGCAAGGACGAGCCGAGGATTTCCGTAGCGGGTCGCTTAGTGGCCGATCTGATCGCCGAGGCGGGAGCGGACCGCATTCTCACTATGACTTTACATAGCCCGCAGACTATGGGTTTTAGCCGGATTCTAGTGGATCAACTAAGCGGCGTCCCGGCAATATGCTCCTACTACGCCGATCTAGACCGAGATAACTTAGTCGCGGCCGCTCCGGACATCAGCCGCGCCAAGGTCACTGAAACCTACGCCCAGCGGTTGGGGTTGCCCCTCGTCGTCGTTGATCAAGCGGCCGGGGAAAACAGGGTCATCGGCGACGTAGCCGACCGAGATGTCGTATTCTTCGACGACGCGATCATTACTGGTGCTTCCATTCTCAAGGGAGCGGCCGCGGTCAAGAAGCGAGGGGCGCGCAAAGTCTATGCCGGTTGCGTCCACGGTACCCTAACTAGGGAGACAATAGCGCGGCTGGATCAATCCAACTTCCAAGCCTTAGCCATTACCGATACGATCCCCCTGCCGGCAGACGCCCGTACCCCTATGGTGCAGGTATGCTCCGTAGCCTCGCTCTTTGCCAACGCCATTCGCGCTATCCACGAAGAAACGTCCATCAGCGCACTATTCAACTGAGGCGGGTGCCCTTGAAGATCGCAGTGCTCGCCGATATTCACGCCAATCTCGAAGCGCTAGAGGCCGTATTGATCGCTGCGGCCAACGCCGGTGCCGAGCGCATTATCTGCTTGGGGGACATCGTGGGATACGGTCCTGATCCTTTGGGTTGTATCTATCGGCTCAAGGAGGTAGAGGCCCAGATCGTATTAGGCAACCACGACCAAGCAATGCTAGAGCCGGTGCGCATTCAGTCTTTTAATCTGTTGGCCCGTCCTTCGCTCTACCAAGCCTGCGAGATGTTGGGGGAGGAAGAACGCGACTTTTTGCGGCAAGGGGCCTTTCGGCGCGTGGAGCGCAATGCGGCTTTGTCCCACGCCAACCCCCTTAAGCCCGAAGAATGGGAACCCCTCCTCATGTACGATCGCGTCGCTTGGTGCATGAGCCACCTCAAATGGCCCTTGGCTTTTGTCGGCCATACGCACGAGGCGCGCATTTACTGCAAGATGCGAGACAATCCCATACCGCTAACTTCGGCTACGGCCGCCGTAGGGAATCACCAATTCTTGGTCTCCGTCGGCAGCGTCGGCCAACCTCGCGATGGCGACTGGCGGTCGGCGTACACTCTGTGGGATACCGACGAACAATGGGTCGAACTCCAGCGCGTCGAATACCCAGTCAAGCTGACCCAGCAGAAAATCGACGATCTTAGCTACCCCAACTACCTAGCCGAGCGCCTCGCCAAAGGGGAGTAGGTAGGGGCTGGTTACACATGCAGGGCCGCATCATCAGAGTTTCTGGGCTACAGTGCCTCGTCGAGGTCGATCAAAGCCACTGGCAGTGCAAAATTAGAGGCCGTCTCAAGGCAGGAGACCGCAAGACTAGCTCGCCGGTCGTCGCCGGTGACTGGGTTGAGATCGTGCCGACAGCCGAACAGACGGGCATCATCGAAGCGGTGCATACCCGCTCTTCCAAGTTCTCGCGTGGGGCCAGTGGAACGCGCCCGTTTGAGCAGATCCTCTTTGTCAATATGGAGCAATTGGTCGTCGTCGTGGCTGCCAGTCAACCAAAGCCCCGCCGCGGCTTTATCGACCGAGCAATTGTCATGGCCCTAAAGGGGAATCTCCAGCCCGTGGTCTGCATCAACAAGGTCGATTTAACCTCCCAAGAAGTTGTGGATACGCTGACGGCACCCTACGAGGCACTTGGTTATCCAATCTATCGCACCAGTGCTCTACGAGGCGATGGCATGGATGCGTTCAAAGCAGCCCTTATCAATCGCAGCACAGCCGTGGTCGGCCAATCTGGGGTTGGCAAATCGACCTTGCTCAATGGTGTTGAGCCGGGGTTGGGACTAAAGACAAAGGAAATAATGAAGCGCCACGACCGGGGTCGGCACACAACCACGGTCGTGCATTTGTTTAAGCTACAACAAGGTGGCTATGTAGCCGATACACCAGGGGTTAAAGAACTCCGCTTATGGGGGGTAAAATCCGCTGAACTAGCAGCGTATTATCCCGAATTAGAACCCCTGCGCGGCCAGTGCCAATTCGGCGATTGCAGCCACTTGCACGAACCCGGTTGTGCGGTCCGGGCGGCGGTGGCAGCCGGTTGCATCGCGTCGGCGCGCTACGAAGGGTATCGACGCATCTTCGAAAGTTTGAGTAGCGATGAGTGAACTGACCATCAAGGATTTGCTAGCCACCTACGGGCAGCAACTGCGGCTGAAGCTGATCGCCGGTACTGAGGGCCTACAGCGGACCATCAACAACAGCGACATCCATCGCCCTGGCTTAGCCCTGACGGGTTTTGTCGAGCTGTTTACTTTGGATCAAGTACAGCTTTTGGGCAATACGGAAGCAGAATACTTGCGCACCTTGTCCGCAAACGAACGGCGGCAGGCACTCAAAATCATATATCAATTTGATATTCCATGCGTGGTTTGGACAGGTAGGGGACGGATGTTTCCCGAGTTGCGACAGCTCGCCGATGAGTGCGCGATACCACTGCTGAAGTCTGGATTCAACACGGCCGAGTTTACCCATCTCATCCGTTTTTACCTCGACGAGGTGTTCGCGCCCCAAGTGTCCATGCACGGGACACTGGTCGATGTCTCTGGGGTAGGGTTGCTCTTTCGCGGCCGCAGCGGCATTGGCAAAAGCGAAGTCGCCTTGGATTTGGTCGAGCGCGGACATCGGTTGGTGGCCGATGATGTGGTCATCATCAATCGCAAGCCCCAAGGCATTTTGGTAGGCTGTAGCTCGGAAATGCTCCAAGACCACATCGAAATTCGCGGCATCGGTATATTGGATGTAAAAAAGATGTTTGGCGCGTGGAGGACTCGGCGGCAGAAGCGGGTGGAGGTAGTGGTCAACCTCGTCGATTGGGACGAAAAATACGCCTACGAACGCCTTGGTCTTGAAGACAATAAGGTAGCAATCCTTGGCGTCGAAGTACCCGAGGTCTTCATACCGCTGTTTCCCGGCAAAAATATCACGGTACTCGCCGAGACCATAGCGATAGATTATCTCTTGCGCTTGGACGGGGAGTACGCGGCACGGACATTTAGCGATCGGCTCCAAGAGCGGATTAAAGCGAGCAAAAAACCATGATGACGCTCGGCGTGGCAGGCCATGCTCGCGAAATCGCCGCCCATCGGGATGCCTTGCGGGGTTGCCGCGATATCCAGCTCGTACACGAAGCCGACTGTGCCGCAGTCTTGGAACAAAAAATAGATGGGCTGGTGTTGTTGCACGTGGAAGATAAATCGCATTGGCTAGGCGTGGCCCTAGCGGCCGATCTGCATGTTATGGCAACCCATCCAGTACAGGAACTAAGCCATTCCAAGGTGTGCGTACTCTCCTTGGGGAAGCATACGCATTTCTGCTCGACTTTAGCTGCTCGACGGGGCGTAGCGCATTATTCTTTGGAGCTTTCTTTTGATTCGGCTTTATTCGATCCTATTGATCGCGAGACGATCTGCAACCAAGCGGCCTTGGACGTATGCGACCTACTGTTGAGCACATGGGGACCGGTGGATGTGCTGTACAGCAGGATGCGCAACTTCTTTCATCTTGGTCGGATGGAGGATGTGTCGGTCGCGCTGTTGCGGACGCGCAATGGAGTTGAAGGCTCAGTGGCACTCATAGACTTTACTGCGGTGACTCCGGCGTTGCGTATCCGTGCGTACGCACAAGACGAAATGGTCGATACTTCTTGGCCTTGGGTATGGGAAGCGGACGATCTAGCGGCGTACTATCGCAATTTCGTCGCCTGCATCCAAGGACGCGCCCAGCCGTTATTGGGTTTAGAGCAGGTGGCCGAAAGTTATCATCTTTTGGAATGGATGCGCATGTCGGCGAGACAAGATGCGATTTTGAATCGCAAGCAAGTAAAATAAAATGTCTTATAAAAATTAATATGTAAATTAAAAAAACAAAATTAAAAACCCTCAACTACCAATCTTAATATAATCAGACGCATTATCAAGCAGCTTCTCGCGGTTTTCGTAATAGCGCATAGTCGTCTTTAAATCCTTATGGCGCAAATGGGCTTGCACCTGCTGGGGCTTGGCTCCACCCTCAATCGCTAGGGTGCAGCACGTGTGGCGGAACATGTGTGCTGTGACATTCTGGGGAAGGCCAGCGCGTAGGGCGTACTTCTTGACGACGTGATTCACCGATTGGTCGGTCAACGGCTGGCCGCGAGACTGGTTGCGAGACAGACTGATGAAAACCTTGCCGGTCGTCGGCAAACCCGCTATCTGCAGTTGTTGTTTGTATAATTCTAGATGATGTAGGACGATGTTTTGCAGTTTGATCTCCTGCGCGACTCCTGATTTAGTCTCGGGCAGGTGCAGGATGTGAAAGACGCCCTCTAAGGATATATCCTCCCAAGCGACGCCAGCCACTTCAGAGCGGCGCAGCCCGCCGAACGTGAGCAAGTGAAACATGGCCGTATCGCGCGTGCGAACCAAATCGTCTTTTTCCTCGGCAATAGCTTGCTGGATTTTGTTCAGCACCTGATTAGAAAGAGCTTTGCCAGCCAGCGTTTCATCTACTTTGTAGCCGCGCACCAAAGTAGAGTCGGCGGGATTCTTCTCAATGTGGCCTAAGGCGACCAACATCTTGAACAAGGACTTCAGGCTGGATAACTTTCTGTTGATACTGCTGCGCTTGTAGCCTTCGCTAGCGAGTTGATTTCTAAAGGCGACCACGTGCTCAAAAGTGATTGACTGCAAGACGGCAAGCGAGACTTCATTTAGTTCCAGGCCGATGGATGCAAAGAAATGCTGGAGGTCGGCGTAGTAAGCGCGCCGAGTGCGCTCGCTGAGCTGGCCGCTGAGAAATTGTTCCAGAGGATCGTCCGCCATCAACGCTGGTGCTGGCGTTAGGCTTCGGACGACCGGATTGAGTGTTGTGCTCATAAATGACTCACAAGGGCTAATTCGTCTGATGTTCCAAATATAGCGAACATCATCGGATTTTGCCGCTGCGTTTCACTAGGGATTTGCCTAGTTTTTATACTATTGATAATGCCTGTTATCGGTAGTATAATGGCCAAAATTGAAGAAACTATAATTTTCGCAATAAACGCTCCATATCGCTCAATTTCATCCGCGCCATGATCGGCTTGTCCGTCGGGCTTATGTGCGGCGAGTCAACCTTTAGCAATTCACTGATCAAATGCGCCATTTCCTCGGCGTTCAGTTTCTGTCCTTTCCCGATGCTCGCTTTGCGCGTATAAGCTAAGACGAGTGCTTCGCGCCAAGACCGACCCGAATGCTGGCCATCCCGCACATCGTTCAATAACTGATAAAAAACCTCGCCTTCGCCAAAGCGATCCAATTCAGTAGGTACAGCTTCAACTAACACTGTCCGCGAGCCAAAATCCCGCACGCCAAAGCCGAGCTTGGCAATATCATCTCGTACTTGGTTGAAGATCGCAAAATCCGCTGCACCCATTTCTAGCTGTAAGGGAAAGAGCAATTGCTGGCTTTCTCCTTTCACACCGCCCATTTGCGCCATGGCCCGATCGTAGTTGATCCGTTCATGCGCAGCCTGCTGATCAACAAAGAGCAAGCCGTCGGCTACCTCGACAAGAATGTACTGGTTGTGGACCTGCCACATCGCGGCGTCTTTGGCGATGGCGACTTTGGCCTCGGCTGGAGCGACGAAGGTCAAGGCGAGCTGATCGTCAGCATCATGGGTTGTTGCTACTTGAGGCTCGCCGGATGTAGGCAGCCTCTGCAATACCGGTGCCGCCGGTTCTCCCACGCGCACCGAAACGTCCCTCTCTCCGACCGAATGGTCGGAGCCAACGTCCCTCTCTCCGACCGGCTCGACGCCCGCAGCACTGCTGGTCCCGCTGAAGCGAGGTGAAGCATAGACAAAGGATTGCACATCGGGCAGGCGCAAGGTCTGCCGGACGTTGTTCTCAATAGCCGCGACGACCTGCCCTTCGTTGGCTAGGCGAATCTCTCGCTTTGTCGGATGGACATTGACGTCGATTTTCCTAGGATCCATATCGATCCAGAGCATGAATACTGGATGATGTCCCTCGGGTAGTAAACCTTCAAAGCACCGCTGTACAGCAGTAGCCATCAGCCGCGAAGAAATGGGCCTCCCTTGTACGATGAGATACTGCTTGCCTTTGCTTCGGCCGCAGTGCTCGGGACCGGCTAAGACCCCTTCGATTTTGAGGCCCTCCTCCTCGTAAGCGAGATCCAACAGTTCGGCGGCTGGAGCAGTCCGGCCTTCGTATGGAGGCCGCAGGCCTAACAACTCGGCCGCCCGCTCCCGACGAGTTGCCGAGGCGTAGTTCAAGACCTGGCGCTCTTGGTGTTCTAGTTCAAATCCAAGGGCCGGATAACCAGCGGCTAAATGGATGATGGTCTGCGCCACGTGGCGGGTTTCTACATCAACGGACCGGAGGAATTTGCGCCGCGCTGGCGTATTAAAGAATAGGTTCTTTACCACGATTGTAGTACCGCGTGCTCGACCAATGCTGTGCATCTCTCGCTCTATGCCCCCTTCCACGACCAGGCGTGTCCCTACTTCATCTTCCTGCGCACGCGATTCGATTGCCAAGTGAGCTACTGCACCAATGCTGGCTAGGGCTTCGCCGCGAAACCCTAGCGTCTGAATGCGAAACAGATCGGCCACTGAAGCCATCTTGCTCGTGGCATGACGACGAGTGCACAACGCGATATCCTCTCTGCTCATGCCCGAGCCATCATCGGTCACCACAATCGACTGCTTGCCACCGGCCTTGATTTCCACGCGTATTTTAGCGGCCCCCGCATCGATCGAGTTTTCGACCAATTCCTTCACGACCGAAGCTGGCCGTTCCACCACCTCACCAGCGGCTATTTTCCCAATGAGACTTTCATCGAGAACGCGAATAGTACTCGCCATATATCCTCACAACTCGGCCCAGAGCCGCTCGGCCTGCTGCCGGAATTCGGCTTGGGTAATTTTGCCTTGTTTGAGCGCGGTTTCCAAATCACGCAAGCGGCGGCGCGGCCCCCCTCCCCCTTTGAGATCTAGCCGTATTTGGGACCAGATGTGCCATCCCCCCACGCCAAGCAATAAGGCGATGAAAACCATACCTCCCCACCAAGAAGTATCTTGCTCCTGACGCACTGCGCCCCCCTTTTGTCGCCAATCTTCGGCCACGGTTGGGTCGGGCTCGGCTAGCTCAATCCGCTTGGTCACCGTCTCGCCGTTGGGCCCTTGGACGCGGACGGCTCTTGTAAGCTGCCAAGTAAATCCCTGGGGTTGCACGATCAGATACTCAATGAGATCGGCCTCTCGGATCTGATCGAACTGCTCCTTAGTAACCGGCACGGCCATAGGACTCAGCATGTTGAACAGCAACACAATCGCCAATAAGAAGGATGCCAGCGCAAGAGCGAAGTATGTGGGTTGTGTTGGCTGTTCTTCCATTTTTTATTTACATAAAATTATTTATAAGACATTTTTCTTAAGCTTCACTGAGATTTTACACCACGATATTAACAATCTTATCCGGCACCCATATAAACCGCTTTATCGCCGCTTCATCGGCCACGTATTTCTGGATGCTCTCCATGTCGAGTACCAAGGACTTGATCTTGTCCTCTTCGGTGCTGACGGGCACTTCGACTTGTCCACGCATTTTGCCGTTGACCTGAATGGGTACTACGATCATGTCCTCGGCGGCCTTGGCTGCATCCCAGTCAGGCCAACTCTGGAAAATGAGATCCCCCCTCCCGAAGCCCGCATGTTCCCATAGCTCCTCGGCAACATGCGGAGCAAAAGGCGAGAGCAGGATCAAGAACGGTCTGGCAACGGCCTGCGGTACTTCGTCTGAGGACACCAATTGGTTGTTTAACTCGATCAAGGCGGCAATGGCCGTATTAAACCGCAACCCCTCGATGTCCTCGGTTACCTTTTGGATGGTTTGGTGCAGCTTTCTTTCTAGGTCAGGTGCCAACGCAGCACTCTCCCCTATTTTCACGCGTCGGTCCGAATCGACAAAGTTGCGCCACACGCGCTGCAAGAAGCGCTGCATCCCGCGAATGCCTTCCATGCTCCACGGCGCACTCGCTTCGAGCGGCCCCATATACATTTCGTATAGCCGCAGGGTATCCACGCCAAATTCCTCGCCGACTTCTTCGGGTGGCAACCCATTTTTGTAGCGCTTGCCCATTTTGCCAAAAGACCGACGTAGCACCTTTTCCGTCCCCTTCTCAACAGGCTCCCCGTCGCGGAACTCGACCTTGCGGATGTCGATATACACGCCGCGCTCGTCTTGAAAAGCATCCGCGGTCATCATGCCTTGGTTGAACAACTTCTTAAATGGCTCAGGCGTGGATACGTGGCCTAAGTCGTAGAGGGCCTTGTGCCAAAACCGGGCGTAGAGCAAGTGCAATACTGCGTGTTCAGCGCCACCGATGTAGAGATCAACGGGCATGAAGTAGCCCTCCTTGGCCGGGTCACAGAAGACTTCTTCGTTGTGCGGATCGATAAAGCGGAGATAGTACCAGCAAGAACCGGCCCATTGGGGCATAACATTGAGTTCGCGCTGGCAGGCCACCCCGTCAATTTCCACCGTCGTCCACTCCGTTCCAGTCCGGTGCAACGGCGGTGAAACGGGTTGGGTGGGATCATCGGAGGTTTCCGGTCTGAAATCCTCTAGGTCCGGCAGTGCCACCGGAGACTCGACCGCGACGGAATATCCATCGGGGTGCGTGGCCAGTGGAAAAGGTTCGCCCCAATAGCGCTGCCGGGCGAAGGTCCAGTCGCGCAGTTTGTAGTTTACCTCGGCTTGGCCGCGCCCTTGGGCGACTAGTGCATTAATGATCTGAGCTTTGGCTTCAACCGTTGCCAAGCCGTTAATGGTATATGGATTATCACCGGCTCGCCTTGGAGGCGAGCCGTCCGCCTTCAGTACGGGAGGCGAATTAATCGCAGTCCCCTCCCCGGCATACCACCCCTCAACTCGTCCTTCCTCTCCAGTAACTACCTTTATAATGTCCAAGTTATAGGCGGTGGCGAAGGCGAAATCGCGCTCGTCGTGAGCCGGCACCGCCATAATGGCTCCCGCGCCGTAGTCCATACTGACGTAGTCGGCGACGAAAATGGGGATTTTTTGTTCGTTGACCGGATTACGGGCGTAGATGCCAGAGAAGATGCCCGTTTTTTCCTTGGTTTCATCCGCCGTGGAGACAGCAACCTGAGCTACGTACTGGGCTACCGCTTCCCGGATGGAGTCCCCTCCCCCTTTCCATGGCTCCGGCGTCTCCTCCGGCCAAGCGTTGGGAACTAGGTAGGCTTCCCCGGCGGGATCCACCAGCGGATGTTGAGGGGCAATCGCCATAAAGGTCGCCCCAAACAGCGTGTCGGGACGGGTCGTGAACACGGGTAATTGCCCAGCGACCGCGTCGCTTTGCGGGTCGAGGACATCGAAGCACACTTCAGCTCCTTCGCTGCGCCCGATCCAGTTGCGCTGCATCCGCTTGATAGGTTCTGGCCAATCGAGACGAAAGGGCGCGCCGTTGCGGTCCTCCAACTCAAAATCCAAGTCCTCTAAGAGCCGCTCGGCGTAGGCTGTTATGCGCATCGTCCATTGTTGCAACGGTTTGCGGTACACGGGAAAATCTCCCCGCTCGCTGCGGCCTTCATTGGTTACTTCCTCGTTGGCCAACACAGTGCCCAAGCCCGGGCACCAATTGACGACGGCATTTTGCTGGTACGCCAGTCGGTAGTTGTTCAACACAGCTTGCTGCTGGGCCGTGGTCAGTGCGGACCAAGCTGCCTCGGTGCCTAGTATCTGGCGATCTGTGGCCGACAAGGCCCTGTCAGCCGCAAATTGAGCCTCTAAGTCGGCAATGGGCTTGGCTCGCCCCTTTATTTGGCGTCCATTGCCATCTTCCCAGACTTCGCCTGCGTCGAAATAGCTATCGAATAGCTGGGCAAAAATCCACTGGGTCCAGCCATAGTACGACGCCTGCGACGTAACCACTTCGCGGGTCCAGTCAAACGACAGCCCGAGGAACTGCAACTGGCTGCGCATAGCATCGATATTCTGCCCAGTAACGGTTGCCGGATGGATGTTGTGTTCAATGGCGTATTGCTCGGCCGGCAAGCCAAAACTGTCGAATCCCATCGGGTGCAGGACGTTAAATCCCTGCATCCTTTTGTAGCGACTGTAGATGTCGCTGGCGATATACCCTTTGGGATGGCCGATGTGCAACCCCGCGCCACTGGGATAGGGAAACATATCGAGAATGTAGCACTTGGGTTTGCTGCCATCGAAACCGGGATCTCCCGGCCCCGGCGTTTGATAGGTCTTCTCTTCCTCCCAATGGGACCGCCATTTGGTTTCGATGGTTTGGAAATTGTATTGGCTTTTTTTTGATTGTATTGACATAATTATCCTTATAAGACATTTATGGATAGAGACGCTGCATCATACGCGGAAATGGAATGGTCTCGCGCACGTGCTTGACGTCGCACAACCAAGCGACCACCCGCTCGATTCCCATGCCGAAGCCAGCGTGCTCGACCGAGCCATAGCGCCGCAAGTCGAGGTACCAGCTAAAGGCTTCTTGGGGCAAATGATGCGTGGCAATTTTGTGCTGTAGGACAGCGAGGTCGTCTTCGCGTTGCCCACCCCCGATGATTTCCCCGTACCCTTCGGGTGCCAACAGATCCATGCACAGGGCTAAGCGGCGGTCTTGGGCATCTTCCTTCATGTAGAATGCTTTGACCGCGCTGGGATAGCGGTGGACAAAAACCGGTGACTCGAACTGGGAGGCGAGGATGGTTTCGTCATCCCCGCCCAAATCTCTCCCCCAGGCAATGTCGCTGCCCAAAGCTGTCAGGCGCTCGACGGCTTCATCGTAGGTCAGGCGCGGAAAGGGTCGGCTGACCCTTTCTAGCTTGTCGGTATCTCGGTCGAGGAGTTTTAGCTCTGCGCGTCGACGGTCGAGCACGCGGTCGAGCACGTATAGAACCATGTCCTCAGCTAAGGCCATCGCACCCTCTAAATCGCAATACGCCATCTCCGGTTCGATCATCCAAAACTCGGTCAGGTGGCGGCGAGTCTTGGACTTTTCAGCGCGGAACGTCGGCCCAAAACAATAAACTTTGCCCAAGGCCATGGCGGCCGCTTCCATATAAAGCTGGCCACTTTGGGTCAAATAAGCCGTGTCGTCGAAATACGCGGTCTCAAACAGGGTCGAAGTTCCCTCACAGGCCGCGGGCGTAAAAATCGGCGCATCCACGAGGACAAAGCCACGCGTTTCCATGAAGTCGCGGCAGGCTTTGCCGATCTCGCTACGGATCTTGAGAATGGCCCCCGGACGAGAAGATCGCAGCCACAAATGGCGGTGGTCGAGGAGAAAGGACACGCCGTGTTCCTTGGGTGTGATAGGATATGGCTCAGCTTCTTGCACGACTTCGAGGTGCTGGACCCCCACCTCATAACCGATGGGCGAGCGCGATTCCTGCCGCACTTGACCGTGGACTACGAGCGAAGATTCTTGCGGCAAGCGATCACACTGCTCAAAGAGCTCGGCCTCGACATCCCCCTTAAAAACAACACATTGCACTACGCCACTGCCATCGCGCAGTTGCAAAAAATGCAGTTTGCCGCTCGAGCGCTTGTTGTACAACCAACCGCGCAGCACCACTTCTCGGCCCTCATAGCGACCGATATCAGCCACCTGAATTAACTCCATTTGCTTATCCATATACCATTATATAATAAGAAAAGACTATCGAGCTAGACTCGATAGCCTTTTCTTCATCTAGCTCAAAACCGCCACTTACTTCTTTAGCAGGGCCTTGTGGCTGAGCCGCATCTTGCCGCCGGTGTCGATTTCGAGGACCTTGACGGCGATCGTGTCCCCTTGTCCAACGACGTCTTCGACCTTATCCACGCGCCGATGCGCCAACTCGGAGATGTGCAACAGGCCCTCCTTGCCGGGCAGAATCTCGACGAAGGCCCCAAAGGGCATGACCCGTTTGACAACCCCGTCGTATTCTTTGCCAACCTCGGCGTCGGCAGTGATTCCCTCGATCATGCGCCGTGCCTCTTCGGCTGGACCCGCTTCAACCGAGGCAATGGTAATCGTGCCATCTTCATCGACATTGACCGTGGCACCGGTCTTTTCGATCTCGCGGATGGTTTTGCCACCCGGGCCGATGACCGCGCCGATTTTGCTCTGGTCGATCTTGACAAACTCAATGCGCGGCGCCCAGCGCGAAAGCTCGGGCCGCGCCTCGCTCAGACATTCGTTCATAAGGGCCAAGACCTGGTCGCGGCCCTCTTTGGCTCGGTCGAGAGCTTCCCTGAAAACGTCTAGCTGCAAACCTTGGATTTTAATGTCCATCTGGATCGCGGTAATCCCATCCTTGGTGCCAGCGACCTTGAGGTCCATGTCGCCGAGAAAATCTTCGGCGTCGCGGATGTCAGTCAGCAGCTCGTACTCGTCCCCTTCCTTGACCAAGCCCACGCCCGTGCCGCACACCGCGGTTTTAACGGGAATGCCGGCGTCCATCAAGGCGAGCGAGCAGCCACACACTGTGGCCATAGAACTAGAGCTACTCGACTCGGTAATATCGGACACCAAGCGAATTGTGTAGGGAAAGGACTCGACCGAGGGGATGACCGGCTCTAAGGCGCGCTCGGCTAGATGCCCATGGCCGATGTCTCGACGCCCCGGACCACGCTCAAAGCGCACTTCGCCGACCGAATACGGGGGGAAGTTATAATCCAAGTAATAGGATTTAAACCGCTTGCCCTGCAGGTCGTCGGCCATGCGCTCGTCGAGCTTGGTGCCTAGCGTCGCCACGCAGAGCGCTTGCGTCTGTCCGCGCGTAAACAGTGATGAACCGTGTGTCCGCGGCAGCACTGTACTCTCACAGGTGACATCGCGCACCGCGTCGAGTGCGCGGCCGTCGATGCGCCGCTTCTCCTTGAGGATCATGGTGCGCATATCGGCCTTGAGCAGCGCTTCCAACTCGGCCAAGATGAGTTTTTCCGAGTCTGGAAAGCGCTCGGCCAAGTTCTCCAAAACATCGACATTAATCGCGTCGATGCGCTCTTGTCGCTCTTCTTTGAGCGGGCTTCTGTTGGCCTCGGCGATCCGCTCTTGCGCCAGTTCGGAAACGGCGCTGACTAGTTCGGGATCGGCTCCTGCGACCTCAATGACAATTTTCTCCTTGCCGACTTCAGCAACCAGCCGCTCCTGTAGCTCGACCAATTCGGCGATGCACCCGTGGCCAAAAGCCAACGCATCCACCAGGTCTTGCTCGGCAATCTCGTGGGCACCTCCTTCGACACTGACAATGGAATCGGCCGTACCGCAGACGATGAGCTCGAGATCGGACTCATCTAGCTGGGTGGAAGTCGGATTGGCGACAAACTCGCCGTTGATGCGCCCGACTCGCACGGCTCCCATAGGGCCAGCAAAGGGAATGTCGGAGATGCTCAAAGCCGCTGAAGCCCCGATCAAACCCAAGATATCAGCGTCGTTTTCGCCATCGTACGAAAACACCGAAACATAAACTTGGATCTCATAGGGAAATTTCTTGGGAAACATCGGCCGAATGGGGTGATCTATTAACCGGGCACTCAGGGTTTCCTTTTCGGAGGGGCGCCCTTCGCGCTTGAAGATGTTGCCCGGTATTTTGCCGCCAGCGTAGGCCTTTTCTCGGTAATCTACGATCAAGGGCAGAAAGCCCCGATCTTCCGGCGTGTTGGTCCGGCAGGCTGTTACCAGCACTACGGTCTCTCCGTATTGCACCCACACAGCCCCGTTGGCTTGCTTGGCGATTCTGCCTGTTTCAATCGACAGACTCCGCCCACCTATTTCGCGTTCGAGTTTGGTCATTAGATATATCTTTTGCTCTTTCCTTTGAGGGTTTGAATTCTGTGCAGCACCCGCGCCATCGGACGCCGCGGTGCGTAGCTCAGTGCGAGCTAACGGCGCAATCCCAACTCGCGGATCAACGCTGCGTATGCCTGCGGGTTTTTCTTTTGGTAGTAGTTTTGCAATCGCCTCCTCTTGCCTATGAGGACAAGTAAACCCCGCCGCGTGGCAAAGTCCTTTTGCTGGTCTTTGAGGTGTTCGGTCAGGTTCCGGATGCGCTCAGTGAGAATGGCAATCTGCACCGGGGCGGCCCCAGAACCGCCCTCTTGTCCGAACTTCTCTATCAGCTCTTTCTTGCGCTCAGTTGTTGTGGACAACGTCAACCTCCGTATTTCACGCCGCGCTTCCCGCCTTCAGACTTGGAGGCGAATAGGGCGCGTGCTTGGTTAATGTCTTTGCGGATTTGTCCTACCAGCTCGTCTGGACAGGCAAATGCGCGTTGGTCGCGCAGCTTTTTTACGAGGGCAACCTGTAGGGTTTGTCCGTAGAGGTCGCCGGTAAAATCGAGTATGTGCAACTCGATGACTAGCGCTGCTTCGGCAAATGTGGGCCGAGGACCGATGTGAGCCACGGCCGACAAAATCCCACTTCCGGGGCATTGTACTTTGGCGGCAAATACCCCCTGCGGCAAGGGTTTATCACAGTGGGGTAGCAAATTTGCGGTGGGAAACCCCAGTGTTCTACCGCGTCCTTGGCCTCGAGTAACGCGGCCGGAAAAATGAATGCCAGCGCCTTCCATCTAAGGTTGACGCAGAACGCACAGGGGCCACAATGCCCCCTTCTCCCACCGCGCGAGACCAAACAAGGTTTGTGCTGCGTCAAAAACTGCGCACACTTCGCGCGGACCTGCGCCAGTGGGGTGCTCGATTGCCTTTCCATGGGCGAAATCGACTAGCTTACCTTCGTTCAACTCCACGGCCGCCAGTTCGCTTAGGGCCAGTCGCGGATGGACGAGGGCCTTTTCAATTTGGCCTGCTCTATTCAGCCTAGCTATTTGGTCTAACGTCAGGGCTTTGTCCAGCCCGAGACCTCCGGCGCGCAGTCGACGCAATTCCGCTAAATAAGCACCCGTTCCTAAGGCACACCCCAGATCGGTGGCTATCGAGCGGACATACGTTCCGGCAGAGCAATGGATTCTCACCTTTAGTCTGGGAAAATCGTAGCCGAGCAATTCCATTGCATGGATGTGGACCCGACGAGGTTTGAGGGCGACCTCGTCCCCGCGACGCGCCCGCTTGTACGAGCGCACCCCGGCCACTTTTACCGCTGAATGCGCTGGCGGAACTTGGTCTATGACACCCATAAAGTCGCGCAGGGCTTGGGCCACGCTTTGGACGTCGGGAGGCGCGCAGTCGGCTTGGTGGCGGATCGGCCCTTCGGCATCGCCCGTAGCACTTACAGCTCCCAGACAAATCTCGGCCTCGTATTCCTTATCTGCGCCGCTGAGCCACCGATTGAGCCGGGTATAGCGCCCCAAGCAAACGACCAAGACGCCGCTAGCCAAGGGATCGAGCGTGCCGCAATGCCCAATGCGCCGCAATTGCAACAGACGCCGGAGCGAGACGATTACGTCGTGGGAAGTGGGGCCTTTGGCTTTGTCGATGACCAAAACCCCGGTCCGGGCCAGATCAACCATGCTGCGCTTCACCAAGACTATCGATCAGAGCCGTCAGGCACGCGGCGCGCGCGGCGGTGTCGTCGTATGCAACCCGCAACTGGGGTGCGTAGCGCAAGCGCATGCGCTGGGCGATTTCTCGGCGTATAAAACCCAAGCCCCGCTGCATCCCTTGGAGTGCCTGCTTTTTGTCGTCTGCATTGCCGAGCGTGCTGACAAAGATCGTGGCATAGCTCATGTCGGCGGAGAGTTCCACATCCACTACTTGGACTAGCTGCAACCGAGGATCCTTCATCCGCCCTACGATGTCGGTCAACTCGCGCAGCAACTGCCCGCGCACTCGGCTAATTCGTTGCGGGGAGGCCACCTGCCCTCAGTGTACTTCCATTTGGTAGTCGAGGATATGCACCCGGGGATCGCCTTCGACGAAGTTGACGATTTTGGTCAGCATCTCATCGCAGTGTTCAACGGCCGAACTCACCACGGCAACCCCCAACACCGCCCGCTGCCAAAGCGCGTGGTCATCTACTTCGGCCACAGCCGCGTTAAAGCGGTTGCGGATGCGCCCTTTGAGACTGTTGAGGACTTGCCGCTTGTCTTTGAGCGAATGGCTATCGCCGATATAGAGTTGCACTGCACAGCTCATAACGATCAAAACAATTCAACCGCCCCTACAGCGTCCGCTCGGTTTCGACCACAACCAAGGATTCAACGATGTCGCCTTCTGAGATGTCGTCGAATCCCGCAAATCCCATGCCACACTCGAATCCCTCAGAGACCTCTCGCACGTCGTCTTTGAATCGCCGCAACGAAGTAAGCTCCCCGGTAAAGACAACTTGGCCATCGCGCAAAATCCGCACCTGATTGCTGCGGGCGATAGTGCCGTCTTGCACCAAACAACCACCAATCGTCCCCATGCGGGACGAGGTAAAAACCTGGCGGATTTCGGCCCGGCCCACCACCTGTTCTTCGGTCGTTGGAGCCAAAAGACCAGCCAAGGCGGCTCGCACATCCTCGATGACCTCATAGATGATGCGGTAGTTGCGAATTTCCACGCCTTCCTGCACGGCGAGATCGCGTGCCGAGGGTTGGGTGTTTACGTGGAAACCAAGCAAAATGGCGTTAGAGGCGGCTGCCAATAGCACATCCGATTCTGAAATGGCCCCCACCGCGCTGTGAATGACGTTGACCCGCACTTCCTCGTGGATTATGCGGCCCAGCTCTTCGGCAATGGCCTCGACCGACCCATCGACATCACCTTTGACCACCACCCGCAACTCTTGAATGTGGCCTTGCTGGATCTGATCGTGTAAGTCGCTGAGCGTAACTGTGCGCAGCTTGCGGTGATCCTGCTCGCGCTTGATGAGATGCCGCCGCTGGCTGAGGTCCTTGGCCTCGCGCTCGGAATTGGCAACAGCAAAAGTATCTCCAGCTTGCGGCACCCCGGGCAACCCGAGCACTTGGACGGGTACGGAGGGTTTTGCTTCTTCGACTCGCTGGCCATGCTCGTCGAGCAGGGCGCGGACCCTGCCGCTGTGCACGCCGGTAATAAAAGGCTCGCCGACGCACAGGGTTCCCTCTTGCACCAAAACTGTAGCCACGGCCCCCCGCCCCTTGTCGAGATGGGCTTCAACAATCGTCCCACGCGCTTTCTTATAGGGATTGGCCTGCAACTCAAGCAACTCGGCCACAATGAGGAGCAATTCCAGCAAGTGGTCTATGCCTTGTCCGGTCTTGGCGGAGATCTCGGCACAGGGAATTTGCCCTCCCCACTCTTCGATTAAAACCCCTCTTTCTGACAATTCCCGTTTGATCTTGTCTGCATCGGCCGTAGGTAAGTCTATTTTGTTAATCGCTACTACTAAGGGAACCTGCGCAGCCTTGGCGTGGTCGATCGCTTCAATGGTTTGCGGCATGACGCTGTCGTCGGCAGCCACGACCAAGATCACAATATCCGTTACTCTTGAACCACGCGCCCGCATCGCCGTGAAGGCCGCATGCCCTGGGGTGTCGAGGAACGTCACGCCGCGACCATCTTCCATGTTGATCACATACGCCCCGATATGCTGGGTAATGCCGCCAGATTCTCCCTCGACCACCTTGCTTTCGCGCAAGTAGTCGAGCAACGAGGTTTTACCGTGATCGACGTGGCCCATGACGGTGACAACCGGCGGACGCGGCTCGGGTTCGCCGATTTCTTCCTCCTCAACGATCTCATCCAACTCGGCTTCTTCGGCTTCCAGCGGAACCACTTCAAAGCCAAACTCATCGGCCAGCGTCTGCATGGTGTCCATATCGAGGCGTTGATTGATCGTCGCCATGGTACCCAACTGCAAACACAGGGCGATTACTTCGCTGACCTTGACGCCGAGTTGTTCGGCAAATTCGCCGAGCGTGATAAACTCACTGACCTTGATCTGGCGAATCTCACCATCTTCCTCGGCACCGTCTTCGCGCGGGCCACGCTCGTAGCGCCGGCGCACCCGCCCCTCGTTGAGCTGACTCAATGTCCGCCGCACGCTTTCTTGGACTTCCTTAGCATCGGGTGCCCCTTTGCGCCGCTTCCCCCGGCGGCGCTTGGTCGGCGACCCGGGCAAATTGGCCTGAGCGGTTACTTCTCGCTTCTCGCCCAAGCCTTCCCGGATGCTTTCTAAGCTATCCTGTCCCTTGCCACGCCGGCGACCACGACGACGCCCTCCCTCGGCCTTGTCGGGCAGGGGCACGGCGCGCTCCTCGGCCTGCCCTTCAACGCTCTGCTTGCGAGTCGCCGTCCCCCTTTCGCGGCGACGCTCGGGTCGTGAGCTATCGGCCTGTTTGCGACTGTCCTCTTTGGCCTTCTGCCGCTTTACTTCCTCTATCGAGCTTTTCTTCTCTTCAGCTAGCTTGCGGTCAATGGCCTCCAGCATCTCGGGCGTAAGTACGCTCATATGGCTTTTGACTTCCATATCCATGCCTTTGAGCATGGATATGAGCGCATCACTGGACAGCTTCTGTTCTTTGGCTACTTGATAAACCCGGCGCTTTTCCAAAACTATTCCCTCAGCTACTCAGCCCTTTGGTCTGTCTCGTCTTCTCCACTCACAGCGGGCGCGGCAAGCACTTCTTCACTCTTTTGCCCAGCCGCTTCTTCCTCAGCGGTGATCAATGCTTCAATATCGACCTCACCATGTTCGGCAAGGTATGCGGCGGCAGCGACCTTTACTCCTTGGGCGGTTTCGGCCAGCTCTAGGCCCGGTACGGTCTGTAATAGCTCTGTATCGGCCTCGGAGATCGCGGTGATGGAGTCGAAACCGGACGTGGTCAAACTCAGGGCAATCAACTCGCTAATACCATCTATCTGGCGGAATACTTGCTGGTACTTCTCCTGCTTGGCGCGGCGCTCTTGGTATTGCCCGTCGGTGATGATATCGAGCCCCCAACCCGTCAGTTGGCTGGCGAGTTTGGTATTTTGACCGCCCTTGCCAATGGCCAGCGATAGCTGATCCTCTTCGACGATCACCACCGCGTGCCGACGGCGCGAATCCGTAATGCAGCGCACTACGGTGGCTGGACTTAGGGCACGGCTTATGAATATATCCGGCTCGTCGATCCAAGGAACGATATCTATGCGCTCGCCACTCAATTCTCGGACGATGGCTTGCACCCGCGATCCTTTCACCCCCACGCAGGCCCCCACCGGATCGACGCGTTCGTCGCTGCTGCTAACCGCAATCTTGGCTCGCTCCCCCGGATCGCGGGCCACGCCGTGAATCTCGACGATGCCCTCGGCTATCTCCGGCACTTCTGTGGCAAAGAGCTTCCTGAGGAATTCGGGCCGCGTACGAGAAAGCAAGACCTGAGGCCCTCGGCTCGACTTGAGTACCTCGTATATATAGCCTCGCACCGCATCACCTTGGCGGTAGCGCTCGCGGCGGATTTGCTCTTTGTATGGCACGGCGGCCTCGGCCCGACCAAGGTTGAGAATGATATCGCCGTGGCTGATTTGTTGCACAGTACCGGATTCGACGAGACCGACCCGACCGATAAATTCGTCGTATATTCGCTCGCGCTCGGCTTCGCGGACCCGCTGAATGAGAATCTGCTTTGCGGTCTGTATGGCGTTGCGACCAAAGTCGGCGAAATTGAGCTGCTGTACCAGCACAGAACCCAGTTGGGCATGAGGGTCGATGTTGCGGGCATCGGCGAGGAGAATCTCCATGGATGGCTCGACCACTTCTTCGACGACGGTCTTGCGGGCATACACGGCCATCTTGCCCTGGACCGCGTCGATGTCAACTTCGTAATTTTCGGTATTACCGTAGTGCCTTTTGGCGGCTGAAATTAGGGCGTCGGCAAGGGTTTGTACCACCAATTCCCGATCGACGTTTTTTTCGCGGGCAATCTGCCCCAAGGCTTCGACAATGTTTGCGTTGTTCATGTTTTTTGCTCGACCTTCGCTGCTTACAATTCTGGTTCGATGTTGGCTTTAGCAATATTGGCGCGTGCCACGATCTCGGCTGAGCTGTCGAGCTGAATCTGGTCAGCTTCCCAAGCGACCAGCCGACCTTTGACCGCTCGACCGGACGTGAGTACTACTTTTAGCAGTCGGCCTTGGGCGCGGGTAAAATCCCCATCAGTCTCTAGAGGCCGGTCCAATCCGGGCGAAGTAACTTCGAGCCGATAGCGTCCGGCAATGGGATCTTCTATGTCGAAAAGATCGGCCACTTCGCGACTGATTGACTCGCAGGTGGCCAGCGTTACGCCGCAATTTTTGTGAACCAATAATCTGACTAGCTGATTACCGTGGGCTCCGCTGAGTTCGATATCGACGAGTTCGGCCTCGTGCTCGCGGACAATGGGTTCGACAAGAGCTACTAGACCGGCCTTTAATGCGAATTTATCTACGGCGGAAATACGCGCTTTTCCCCCTTAAGCAAAAAAGTGGGCTATGACGCCAACTCGGGATTATAAAATATGGAATCATATTAGTTTAGGCAAGACGACTAAACAGCCCTCGCCAAATGT
>JAPPEG010000081.1 GCA_028875345.1 Gemmatimonadota bacterium | reverse complement strand
TCGGCAAAAAGCTGAGCACCGCCTACGCCGTCTTCGGGCGAATCGTCCGAGAGCCTCAGGACGATCGTCTCGACGTTGCCGCCGTTTTGGGCCTCGGTCAACACGCCTTTGAGCGAGTTGTCGCCGAGCTTGCGACCCGTGGAGAAGTTGGCAATGTTCAAATACGTAAAGCCCAACTTAGAAAAATCCCCGAGTTGCACTTTAGAGTGCACACCGAAGAGATTCGTCATGTCGCCCAATATCTGGCCGAGTGAGTTTTCAAACTGCACGGCTGAGCCCGGGGAGGCCAAGCGCGACGCCAAGAGTGTCATCTGGTACTTGTCGGCGGCAAAGTCCCACTGCGCCCCATTGAAAGCTGGCTTGGAAAAAGTCAGCGGCGTCAGGGTGGTGCGCAGGGCCTCGCCAATGGTCATTGAGGAATAAAACTGCCCCTTAGACATTGACGAGACGATCAAACTTTGAAACCAACCTCTGTACTTAGGCCCCTTACGCACCGTACTGCCCGAAGTCACTGGACTGTCCATGGACCAGTTGTACACCTCGAAACCACGAGTGATGTAGTTCCCGTAGAGGTCGTATGTGCGAAAGCCTTCAAGCTCAGTAGATACGTAGCGCTCGTAGTTTTGGCGGGCGTAATTGCTGTATTCCTCGCCGGTCCACCGATAGAAGTGGTATAGGCTTTGCGGATATTGCCACTTTCGCTGTGCTGGCGTCATCGCCATCTCATAGACATCCACACCGCGCGGTTCGCGTCCGGTCAGAAAGCCGACCCGTTGGGCAAAAGCGGCATCGCACAGGAGCGCGACGCCGGCCGTGACAACTGCTGTGTAGAGCATGCACCTCACGCTGTAACCCTCCCTTTTGAATTTTTGCCGGTCAAGCACCATGCACCATATCCAACTATCAACTAATAGGCCACGCCGACGACGCCGACTCGCCTGAAGTTGCCGATTCCGCTATCAACTGAGAGCGAGACCACGTAACTACCCGGAGGCACGGCCTCGTCTGCATCACTCCGCCCATCCCACATCTCGGTGTAAATTCCCCCAGGCTGTTCGCGGTCGGCCAGTACGCGCACTAGCCGCCCCGCCAAGTCGTAAATGGCCACCTCAATGGGCTTAGGCTCGGAAATCTGAATTACAGTGTACTTGATGGCGATATGGTCGTTGATGCCATCTCCATTAGGCGTGAAGACCGAAGGATTAAACTCTATAGCACGGACGATTTCGCCCACGGACTGCTGGGTCAGAGCCACGCGCAACGAGTTGGTGCTAACGTCGAAATTGGCATCGCCTTCAAGCACGGGCTGACCGAGAATATCGGACTGGGTATCCCAGACCGTGCCAGTGAAAATCGTGCCGAACACCACGGTCGATCCCTCAAAGAGCACGCGCAGCGGCACATTGTTGTCAAAAGTGATCTTATTGCTAGTGAAAATCACTTCGAGGCTTCTATCGCCCACACTCACGCGATCTGGCTCCACGGGTTCGAGCGGATCGCCCATTTGCAGGCCGACAAAGCGCGCTGGCGTCGGCGTGTCAATGCGCAAAGCATCAAAGCCGTTCTGGTTATTGTTTATTATGGCTCGCACGTCGTAGGCAAAGAGCACCTCTTCGCCCCCGTCAATGCTCGGCAGCACAACGGCGTCATCTTTGTCGATTACGCCGATGTCGGCCGGTGGGTTGGGCTCGTCAGCCAAGGAGATCTCGCCGACGACTGCAGCAGCCGGAGGCAGCGAATGCTCAATCCGCAACGAGTCGATGCGCACCGTCTGCGTCACGGATTGGCTCTCCATGATAATCTGTAGCTGAAAATAGGGGCGCGGGCTGGGCAGCGGAATCAATTGCCCGGATTCGAGCGGCAACGACCAAGGACTCCAGTTATCAGCGTCGTCCTCGATATCGCCCTTCTCGCCCGAGGGCAGCTTGTTGTAATCCGCTTCCGAGACCACTACTTGGCTGACGGCTCGCGTTTCGTCGTCAACAATCTTTTGAAAGTGAACCAGCGGGCTGTCATCCTGGCCCGTCTTCATGCGCACCGCGACCGAGGTCTGCCCCAGATCCGGCAACTCGATCAACTCGCCTTCTACCAGTTCCAGCGCCCGCTGGGCCCAAGATATGGTGCCGTAGTTGGAGACCTCACCTAAGTCAATAACTTGGCTCCGGTATGTAGCCCGAGGCACGAAGCCGTTGCCATAGAGTTCAAATTCGGCAATCTCAAAGGGACTCCGCGACCCCACGCGCAACTGAATAAAGCGAATGAACTGCTGGGGAAATTTCATGGTGAACACGCTGTTGGGGTTCACCGGGACGTCGCGCAGTAAGGTGAAGAGGGGCTGTTCGTTCACGTACGTCAGCCCATCGCTGACGGAAATCCGGTGCTTGCGAACAAAGTCGTCGCTAAAGGGCTTACCGTTGGCGTAGGTCCCTTCTTGCCGGGGAAAGAAGACCAAGCTATCGGCTGGCACGCGCGAGCCCATATCCAAAAAGAAGGTGCGCCCGTCTTGATCGACGCCAGCGGTTTTAAAGAGATCCGCAGTGCTTGTGGTGTCGTCGCCATCGACGATAGACAGCGAAATGGAATTCCTAGCCGCCGTATTGTCCCACAGCGCCGCATTGCCTTCGCTGACCAAGTCGTTGGGCTTGCCGTAGGCCCAAGAGAGGGTGGTAATGATGTTTTCGTCAGGCGTGAAGCCGCGAATCTGAATCGCGCCGGGGCTACTTTGGTCGTCGATCTGGGCGCGAACCTGGACGAGATCTCCCCACGGCAATCCACCGCCGCCCCCAAGCACCCATTCGTCCGCAGCAAGCCACGGGGCCCAAGCGCACGAGGCGCACAACAGGACTGCAATACGGGCCGCCATTCCTCGATTCATTACGGCGTCTCCGCACGGGGCTGAAGAGCGTAGTAAACTTCGCGTTGGAACTTAAATGCTAAGTCGATGGTCTCCACCGGTTCGCCCTTGTAGTCGAAGCGCACGGCCATGTCCGGCACGTTGACGGTGAAGTTGCTCACGTCTCGGTGCAAAACCGGAAAGACGATATACCCGACTTCCTCTTGACCGGAAAAGATTATGTCAGGCGGATAGACAGTGCGTCTAAGCAGGTCGGTGGTAGCCTCAAACTGCCGCCGCTGGTTGCCGGCGTAAGCCCGCAGATACGGGCTGAAGTGATCTTCGAGCTGCCCGCCGTCGAGCGCATTGTACACTCGGTTGTTCGACGTAGTGATCACGAGTGCCTTAGGGTCGATGAAAACCTTGGGATACTCGTAGTTTTTGACCTTCAGCAAGACCACGG
>JAPPEG010000167.1 GCA_028875345.1 Gemmatimonadota bacterium | reverse complement strand
GCCGGGATTCGGCGTTTGATCTGGCGCTGGTGCGCTATTTGTTTACCACGCTCATTAAAGCTGCACAGGATCTTGAATTGGACGAGGAAGAGACGGCGTCTTATGGTCAGGTCCTAGAAAACCTAGCGCCGCTTCCCGTGGATGAGAACGGCATTCAAGTTTACGCCGGGGTGCCGTTGGAGCGCAGCCATCGCCACTTCTCCCACCTGATGGCCATTCACCCCCTCGGCTACGTCAATGTCGAAGGCGACGCTGGCGACCGGGATTTGATCGAGCGTTCGCTGGCCCACTTGCGCCACATCGGTACGGGCCACTGGTCGGGTTGGTCTTTCCCTTGGGCGGCGCTGATTGCCTGCCGCGCCCGGCGCACCAATATGGCCCATTCCATGCTGCGTTTTTACACCGACCAAGTGGTGCTGCCAAACACCTTGCAGGTGAGCGTTGACTGGCGCCAGACCGGTTTCTACACGGCCGAACATGGTTTTATCAATACCCTGGAGGCAGGCACGGGTGCTGCCTCGGCGGTTATGGAGATGCTGTTGCAAAGTTGGGGCGGCAAAATCCGCGTCTTTCCCTGCGTGCCAGATACGTGGCCTGCGGCGTCTTTTGATTCCCTGCGCGCCGAGGGCGCTTTCTTGGTCAGCGCCTCGTATCGGGACGGGGTGGTGGAGTGGGTGCGCATCACCAGTGAAGTTGGCCGTGACTGCGCCGTGTACAATCCGTGGCCGCAAGGCGACGTGGTGCTGCGCGATCTGTGTACTGGTGCTGAGGTCTTGCTAAACGGGGATGTGCTGGCCTTTGCCACCGAGGTGGGCGGACAGTACGAGTTGATCGGAACGGTGGCCGGTCGGCGGCAAAGACCTAGAGCGACCTTCGCCGGCCTGCCGCGCTGGGATTAAACGGGAGTGAGCATGGACAATTCCTCAACAGTGCCGATCATTGACGCCCACGGCCATACCTTGGATCTGGCCTTCAAGTCGGAGCTGAAGCTGCACCAGGGTTTGGGTGGACTGACGGATGTGCCCTTGATGCGCGCCGGTGGGGTCGCGGCTCAGCTAACTGCTTGTTGGGTGCCGGATGTGGAGATCGGAGGACCTCACGGCAGTCGGCATCCCCTGCAGGAGGTCTTGCGGATCATCGACTATCTGCATCGCCAACTCGAGGGCGAAGCCGGGGAATACGCCGTGTTGGCTACTACTGCCGCTCACATCGAAGAGGCGCACAAGAGCGGGAAAGTCGCCTTTGTTTTGGGACTGGAGGGCGGCGATGCGCTCAAGGGCGACTTGAGCGTATTGCGCACGCTCTATCGGCTGGGGTTGCGGCACCTCGGCTTGGTGCACGAAGGACGCAATGCCTTGGGCACGGCGACGCAGGTGTGGGATGGGCCGACCATGCGACTTTACGATAGCGAGGTCGATTCGCCGGGCCGACTGACTGAGGCTGGCCGGCAGGTCATTGGCGAGATGAATCGGCTGGGCATGCTCGTCGATATTACTCATATGGTTGAGGCCTGTTTTTGGGATGCGCTGGAAGTCGCCCGCGCGCCGGTCATTGCCACGCACGGCAATGCGCGGGCACTGCGGGATACAGTGCGCTACTTGAGCGATGACCAGCTCCGGGCGGTGGCCGCTACCGGGGGCTTGATTTGTCCTAGTCCGATGCCGCTGGGACCTGGGGGTGAAACAGCCAGTCTGGAGATGTTGCTGGATCACATTGATTACATAGTTGCGCTGGTTGGATCTGCCCACGTCGGCTTTGGTACGGACCTGCTCGACCAGCTCAATGCTCGGCCGGTCGGATTGGAGGATATTGGCGAGAGCCAAAATATCGCCGAGGGCTTGCGGCAGCGCGGGCACCAGGCCGAGGCGATCGATGGGATTATGGGCGGCAATTTTATTCGCGTTTTCAGAGAAGTAGCTGGCTAGGCTGCTGGCGTACGAGAGGAGAAAGAGTACTGATGCACCAACCATTTCTGGACTGGTACGATATCTGGGCGGGACAGGCCTGTGCCAATGAAAACGGCGAGTCTTGGTTAAAGGATCCGCCGCTGGGCGTGCGGCTAGCCGTGCAACAGGCGCGCAGATCTCCGGTATTCTTTCGCGCGGAAAAGCCTTGGGAACAGGCCCGAATGGCGTATCCGTACGTCCTGTTGGACGACGGGCTCTACCGGATGTGGTTTTGGACTTCGGGAGCGGAAGGAGGCGGGGCGCGTTTCAACGGCTATGCAGAGAGCCGGGACGGTTTTGAGTGGGAACGGCCGAACTTGGGGTTAGTAGAGTACGGCGGCACCAAGGCCAATAATCTGCTTTCGCGGCACAGCGATTTTGAGATCAATTCGGTATTCATCGATCCCCATGCCGATCCCGAGGAGCGCTACAAGGCCATCGGCCCGAAAACCGTATTTTATCGCAATGGGGTAGTGGATGCGGAAATGGATTGGGTGCAGTTTCGCCAGTTGGGTGCCGATACCGGTACTCAGGACGATCCTACCATCAATACCATGCAGGTTGTGGAGGAACAGTTCGGCGTCCGCCGGGACAATGTGGTACAAGGTGCTGTCTCTGGCGACGGGCTGCGCTGGACTGTGCTCGACACTCCCTTAGTAAACGTCGGCAATAGCGTGCTCGACACCCAGAATGTCGCTGCCTACGAACCGGAAACCGGAGAATACGTCGCCTATTTGCGCGGCATGTTCCACAATGAGAACAAATTCGGCTATACTGGTCGACGGGCCGTGCGCAAGACCGGAGGGAAAAAGTTCGGCGCTTGGGGCCCGCCGCGCTACGTCCTAGTGGCCGACCCGCAGGATCACGTTTCCGACGATATATACACGCCGTGCTACTGCCACTATCCGGGAGTGCCCGGCTTGCATCTGATGTTTCCTTCGGTGTACCACCGGCTCGACTCAGAGCAAGACGTCCAGCTAGCGGTGAGTCGGGATGGGTGGAATTGGGTGCGGCCCGAGCGCAAGCCCATCATCACCCTCGAAAGCGACGAAGGGCGGTATGGTTGCATCCGCGCCGCTCCCAACCTAGTGCCGCTCAATGAGGAGGAGTGGGGCCTGCCGTACGACGGCCGCTACAGTCGGCACGACCACGGCCCGGCCGAGTTGCCCGAAGGCGAGTTCCGCTGGGCTATATGGAAACGCCATCGGCTGGTGGCCTTGGAAGCACCGCTGGAAGGACGGGTAACTACCATTCCGCGCATTTGCCAGGGCGGGGAATTGCGCCTCAACTTCCAGACCCAGCGAGCCGGCTGGATCAAGGTGGAAATTGTGACGCCGCCGATCGAGCCGGTGGA
>JAPPEG010000224.1 GCA_028875345.1 Gemmatimonadota bacterium | reverse complement strand
GTGGCGAGGATCATCTCCAGCAGCATGAAGCGGCGGGGGCTGTCCGACTTGAAGGACTCGCCGGAAAACTGGTACACATTGCTCCAGGCGTCCCAGTCCTCGCCGACGACCAGCGTGGTGTCGATGGGACCTCGCAACACTTTGGGCGAACTCGTCCATTTTTCTTCGGTGATTTCTTCGCCGAGCTTATTGTGGAACGTAAAGACCGGTGCCAGCGCGTTGCCCGAACGCGAGCGCAGTTGCATTCTGGTGCCCGGAGGCAAGTCTGCGTCCCAGTGCAGGGCCTTGATGACTTTGGGACGCCCATCGCCGGCTACCTCGCCGAGGTTGATAAAGTCCGACCGCAACTCGACTTGGGCCGGATAACCCGGTGAGAATAGTTGTAACTCACCCCACTTGACGATGCCCCATCCCCGGCAGCTAATTCCGCGCCAGAACAGGTAGCGGGCCTTGCGCGGCTCGAACAGATAGCGCATGTAAAGCAGGTCGTCGGCGTTGGGGGCCGGATGGGAGAAGACCTCTTCGTAATCGACGTTTTCGGGCACTTCGACGGGTGGGGCGGTGCCCGTGGCCGGGGTGCCGTCGGAAAAGAGGATGGTGTGTCCTGGCCCAGCCCCAGAGACGGTGAAACCCAATGTGCCTTCGTCTGGCCGCATGGAATAGAGGAACATCTCATCGATAAAGAATGTCGCGCCTAGGTCTGCGCGGAACCACGTGCCGCCTTCGGCCCATCCCGACAGATTACCACGGCAGCCGGTGACGGTATTGTTGGTGTTGAGGTTGGCGTCGAAGAGGTTGAAGGTAGAGCCGGTGCCATCGCCTTCGACGAAATTGCCGCGTAGGCTGGTGCCGATGGCGATGTTGTCGCCGATGCCGATGACCTCGATCTCGGCGAGGGCCGCGTCGGCGTTTTGCTCTTCGGAAATGATTTGGATGTACTGGATCAACTGGTAGTTATTGCGTTCTGCGGGCGTTAAATCCAAGTCGGGGTCAATCACGAGTGCGCTGTCGCGGCCGGCGTAGCGAAGCGGGATGACGATTTCTGATTCGGCGTTGGGCCGCGTGGTGCGGAAGGCTTGGCGATAGAGGAAGAGGTCATCCGTAGCCGCAATGCGCACGCCGGAGGTAGTGAAGACGCGGAATTGGCGGAACGGGCGTGCGCCCTCTTGGTCGGGGAATTTCAGGCGAATCTCGCGGGCTAGGGCCGCGCGGCCTAAGTCGATGGTGATAAACCAATCCTCGGGGGCGTCGTCCGGGCTAGGTTGCCAATAGGTCGTTGGATCGCCGTCGATGGCCAGCGGGGCGTCGGCCTCGTTGGAGCCAGCTTGCCAGAGCCCACCGGCGACGGCATCGCCCCGGGTGCGGGTCTCGTGGACGAAGAGGTGCGCGTCTTCGACGAGGTTGATGTCCTTGCGGAATTTGATGAGCGAGAGCTGGCCTTGTTCGCCGACCTGGACCAAGCCGAGGGGCTGTTGCCATTGGGCCCACTCCTCACCGCTGTCAAAGGAGAGCATGTCAGCGGCAAGTGGGATGGCTAGCACGAGGTAGGCGATGATTGCGCGTCGCATCGAACCCTCCTTAGTAGGCAATGCCCAAGGGGCGGAGTTGGGGATCAGCGGCAAATTCCGAGCGCAGGTCTAAAGCCACCAAGTAGAGACCGGGCGGCAGCCTCTGACCTGTTTCATCGTGGCCATCCCAGCGCAAGCTCTGCGGCCCCGCGCTCTGCAAGCCGGCTTCGACGAGGGCCACGCGCCGCCCGTCGAGGCTATAGACCTCGAGGACGACGGGAACGGTTTCGGGCAGGCGGAACAGCGAATAGGCCACGCGCAGTTCGTCGTTGATACCGTCGCCGTTGGGCGTAAAGACCGAAGAGGAAAAGGTCAGGTTCTGGATGAAGTCGGTTGTTTGCCCCGTGGTGCCGAGCACGCGCAGGCTGTTGGTCGAGAGGGCCTCGCCGACATCAGCACCGACTACGGGTTGCGGCAGGATGTCGCGTTCGCTGTCTAGGACCTCGCTCTGGAAGGTGGTTGCGAATTCAAATATCTCCGTGCCAAAGACAATGCGGATCGGCGGATTGTTAGCGCGGGTGATGCGCTCGGGCAGGTGGATGAGTAGGCCCTCGGGCTCTTGGGTGATCTCGGCAGGCGCAGTTTCCGTGCGGCTCTCGCCTAGTTGCAGGCTTTTGAGTTCGGTTTGGTGCCCCGTGTGAATGCGCAGCAGGTCGAAGCCGGATGCGTCAACCGTCTCGAAATCAGCTTGGAGATCATAAACGAATTCTATCGCTTCGCCCAAGGGAACTTGGGTGATCCCGCTGGCGGGCTGTGGATCGTCTAGGGGAGCCACTTCGCCGCGCACGTTGGCAGCCAACAGCGGGGCGGTTTCGAGCCACAGCGAGTCGAGGCGCACGAAATCGTCGAAGGAATCGCTTTCCATAGTGACGCGGAACTGCAAATGGGTGCCGTTGCGCAGGTTGATCGGTTGACCCGATTCGACGAAGGGTGCGGACCAGAAAGTCCAGTTGTCTGAATCGTAGCCGATGGACGCGCGGATGCCGGGTTTGGGCTGGCGTTCGGTTAGGTCGGATGAGGAGCCGATGCGCACGAAGCGGGTGCGCAGTGCGTTTTCGTAGTGGTCACGCGAGACTACGCGCTCCAGTCCGGTGTCCATGTACTCGTGATAGACGGCCGGGTCGTCGTCTAAGCCGGTGCGCACCTCAATCTTAAGTTGCGCCTCCGCGTCGGGGGTTTCCACCGGAGTCCCATCGACCATGCGGAACTTTGTCGCCTGCCAGAACAGCCGCCCGAAATTCACGGGTTCGCCGAGGTCGGTTATCTTGGTCTTGTAGATGCTCCGCTGCGGTATTCCTTGGGCAAAGAGTTGGAACTCGCTGATTGTGCCGATGAGGGAGAAGGTGATTTTGCTGATCTTGGCTTGGGCGTCCTCGTCTAGTATCGAGATAATCCGGCGGTAGCGAAAGAAGCGCAGATACTGGCGGTTAAAGTCGAAGCGGATCTGCGGGGTAAAATTGTTGTCAACATCGGCGATGAGGGTGGAGAGTGGGTTGACATTGCCTTCGAGCACCGGGGGTTCGGGCGCGACTGAGGCGGTCACCTGAAAGGCGGGGACGAAGTCCGTTTCCAGCGGGGTCCCATCGACACGAAAGCCCTCACTGGGCGAGATAAAGCCAAAGGCCACCGCTGGTACCGCCGCGGCTAAATCCATGGTGAAGCTTTCTTTTTCGACGAGGTCGGCCATTGGGGGGTTATAGGTGAGAGGGTCGCCGTCAATGAGCCAGGAGCCATTTTCCGATGGATCGGGCACGCCGTTGTTCCACTTCCACATCCGCGGCGTTTCGCCGTCTAGGTAGTCGAAGATGCGGTCGCTGGGGTCGCGCCAGAAGGCCCAGTTGTCGATGTGGGAAAAAACCGTTTCGTCCAGCGTGAAGTACGTGGGCTGGATGGCACCGGGGGTCGTTGCGAAATCGACGAAGAGGTGGGTGGTGTCATTCTCGCTCCAAGACAGGCCGCTGCCGCCTAGTTGCCAGTGGGAAATCTGGGCGGTGGCACTTTGCGCTAAAATTAGGGTAAACAGGACGATTGTGGTTCGACGCATGATGACCCTCCTTTTTGCGGGAAGCATGGGTAATATAATGCGCCGGAATCAATTATCCTATTTAAACAATATCAACGCCACGGCGATGGTGCGTAGCGCCGTATCGTCGCCTGCGTCAGCCGCTAGGTCGATGCGGCAGAGATAGGTGCCGGGTGGTACGAGGTCTCCTTGGGTTGCGCGTCGCATCGAACCCCCCTTAGTAGGCAATGCCCAAGGGGCGGAGTTGGGGATCGGCAGCAAATTCCGAGCGCAGGTCTAAGGCCACCAAGTAGAGACCGGGCGGCAGCCGCCGACCCGATTCATTGCGCCCGTCCCATTGCAGGCTCTGCGGCCCCGCGCTCTGCAAGCCGGCCTCGACGAGGGCTACGCGCCGCCCGTCGAGGCTATAGACCTCGAGGACGACGGGGACGGTTTCGGGTAGGCGGAATAGCGAATAGGCGATGTGCAGTTCGTCGTTGATACCGTCGCCGTTGGGCGTAAAGACCGAAGAGGAAAAGGTCAGGTTCTGGATGAAGTCGGTTGTTTGCCCCGTGGTGCCGAGCACGCGCAGGCTGTTGGTCGAGAGGGCCTCGCCGACATCAGCACCGACTACGGGTTGCGGCAGGATGTCGCGTTCGCTGTCTAGGACCTCGCTCTGGAAGGTGGTTGCGAATTCAAATATCTCCGTGCCAAAGACAATGCGGATCGGCGGATTGTTGGCGCGGGTGATGCGCTCGGGCAGGTGGATGAGTAGGCCCTCGGGCTCCTGGATGATCTCAGCAGGCGCAGTTTCTGTGCGGCTCTCGCCTAGTTGTAGGCTTTTGAGTTCGGTTTGGTGCCCCGTGCGAATGCGCAACAGGTCGAAGCCGGGTGCGTCAACCGTTTCGAAATCGGCTTGGAGATCATAGACGAATTCTATGGCTTCGCCCAAAGGGACTTGGGTGATTCCGCTGGCGGGCTGTGGATCGTCTAGGGGAGCCACTTCACCGCGCACGTTGGCGGCCAACAGCGGGGCGGTTTCGAGCCACAGCGAGTCGAGGTGCACGAAGTCGTCGAAGGAATCGCTTTCCATGGTGATGCGCAACTGCAAATGGGTGCCGTTGCGCAGGTTGATCGGTTGGCCCGATTCGACGAAGGGTGCGGACCAGAAAGTCCAATTATCCGAATCGTAGGTGATGGACGCGCGGACTCCCGGCTTGGGCTGGCGTTCGGTTAGGTCAGCCATAGCGTGGATGCGTACGAAGCGGGTGCGCAGTGCGTTTTCGTAGTGGTCGCGCGAGACTACGCGCTCCAGTCCGGTATCCATGTACTCGTGATAGATGGCCGGGTCGTCGTCTAGGCCAGTGCGCACCTCGACCTTGAGTCTCGCCGCTGCGTCGGAGGTTTCCACTGGGATCCCATCGACCATGCGGAACTTTGTCGCCTGCCAGAACAGCCGCCCGAAATTCACGGGTTCGCCGAGGTCGGTTATCTTGGTCTTGTAGATGCTCCGCTGCGGTACTCCTTGGGCGAAGAGTTGGAACTCGCTGATTGAGCCGATGAGGGCGAAGGCAACCAAGGCGTTGGCCTCGGTTAGGACTAGGCGGTCTTCGTCGATGAGCGAAAGTCGCCGTTGGTAGCGGAAAAAGCGCAGATACTGGCGGTTGAAGTCGATGCGGACCTGCGGGGTAAAATTGTTGTCAACATCGGCGATGACGGTGGAGAGTGGGTTGACATTGCCTTCGAGCACCGGGGGTTCGGGCGCGACCGAGGCGGTCACCTGAAAGGCGGGAACGAAGTCCGTTTCCAGCGGGGTCCCGTCGGAGCGAAAGCCTTCGCTGGGCGGGATAAAGCCAAAGGCCACCGCTGGCACCGACACGGCCAAATCCATGGTGAAGGTTTCTTTTTCGACGAGGTCGGCTTTGGGCGGATTATAGGTAGTAGGGTCGCCATCGATGAGCCAAGAGCCGTTTTCTGATGGGTCGGGTATGCCGTTGTTCCACTTCCACATCCGCGGCGTTTCGCCGTCTAGGTAGTCGAAGATGCGGTCGCTGGGGTCGCGCCAGAAGGCCCAGTTGTCGATGTGGGAAAAAACCGTTTCGTCCAGCGTGAAGTACGTGGGCTGGATGGCTCCGGGAGTGGTGGTGAAATCGATGAAGAGGCGAGTGGTGTCGTTCTCACTCCAAGACAGGCCGCTGCCGCCTAGTTGCCAGTGGGAAATCTGGGAGGTGGCACTTTGCGCTAAAATTAGGGTGAACAGGACGATTGTGGCACGGCGCATAATGGCTCTCCTTCCGCGGGAATCATGCGCTAATATAATGCGCCATAAGCAATTGTTCTACTTGTGGAATATCAGTACGCCACGGCGATGATGCGCAACTCCGTATCGTCGCCAGCGTCAGCGCCTAGGTCAACGTGACAGAAGTAGGTCCCGGGCGGCACGAGACCGCCTTGGGTGGCGCGTCCATTCCAAGTAAAAACGTGAGCCACGCCGTCGATGGTGGGAGGTGCCAATTCGGCGATAGGCTGTCCGGCGAGATCGAAAATGCGCACTCGGGGCGTGCGTTGCTCGACCTTGAAGGCGACGAAGCGGATAACCACTGCGTCGTTGATGCCATCGCCGTTGGGGGAGAGCACTGGCGAGGAAATCGAGAGGTCGTCGATGAGCCGGGTCGTGCCGGTCAGGTCGGGGAGCATGACGATATTGGCGCGGCGGGCCATGGGTTCGACCGATTGCCACAAGTCTGGATGGCTGCTCGAACCTAGGTCGAGGCTGAAGAGCGTGGCGTTGTGTAACACGCGGGTGGTGAAGCTGACTTGGACGGAGTCGGCGGTGATCGCGCGGGGTAGGCCGATTTGTAGGGTATCGGCGCGGATGTCGATGGAAGATGGCTCGATATGGGTGCCGCCCGCGCGGACTTCGACCGCGGACGCCTCAGAGGGCAGGTCAAAACGCAGCAGGTCGAAACCCGCGTCCTCGGCATCGGCTGCGGATAACAGGGTGTAAGTGAAGCGGGTGTCCTCGTTGGGTTGGGCGACTCTCGGGGTGATCTGGCCGCGCGCGCCCTGCAACAGCGCGTCCTCGTACTCAAGCGATAGTGCGTCAATCGCGGGGGCTACCTGTGGATCGTCCGTTGAGAGGATCAGCTCCAATTGCACGAAGCGGCGCGGACTTTGCGACTTAAATGCCTCGCCAGAAAAGTTGTACGCCTCGCTCCATGAATCCCAATCCTCGCTGACCACGACCGTGGTGTCGATCCTTCCCCGTAGCACTTTGGGCAGGCTGAGCCATTTCTCTTCGGTGACCGGCTCGCCAATTTTGTCGTGGAAGGCATAGACTTCGCCTTGGGTATTGCCCGAGCGCGAGCGCACTTGTAGGCGGGTGTCAGGTGGGATGTCGGCGGCCCAAGACAGGTTGCTGATAACTTTGGGGCGGCCATCGCCAGCGGCTGTGCCGAGATCGATAAAGTCCGAGCGCATGACGACTTCGGCGGGATGGCCCGGCGAAAATAGCATCAGCTCGGTCCAGCGCGAACCCCACCCTTGGGGGATGTGGGCGTGCCAAAACAGGTAGCGGACTCTGCGCGGTTGGAATAGATAGCGCAGATAGCGCATGGGATTGGCGTCGGGTTGGTCGATGAGAGTAGCGAAATCGAAGGATTCGGGGATGGGGAGTTGAGAGCTGATGACGCGGGTGCCGTCCGAGTGGAGAAAGGTAAAGCCTCGCGGAGGGCTAGCCACGGAACCGACCGTGCCCTCGCGCGGCCTGAGCGCGTAGAGGAAAAGCTCATCGATCCAGAATACGGCTCCTAGGTCGATAAAAAACCAAGTGCCCTGATCCTCCCAAGTGCGGACGCGGCCCTCAAAGCCCACGGGCAGGATGGAGCTGGCGGTGTTCATGTCGCCGTCGAGGATATTCTCGGTGGAGCGGGCGGTAAGCCCGTCGATGATGCCGCCGCGCTGGTCGTTGCCCAAGCTGACGTTGTCGCCGACGGCGATGACTTCGACCTCGGCTAGAGCACCTTCGGGATCAAAGGCTTCGACGGTAAAGTTGATGTACTGGATGAGGCGGTACTGGTTGAATTCTTCCACATCGACATCGCGATTGGGGTCGAGGACCTGGGCGCTGTCTTGGAGGTCGAAGGCGAGGGGAATCGAGATGGTGGTATCCTCGTTGGGTTGAGTCGTGAGATAGACCGGGCGAAAGATAAAGAGATCGTCGAGGGCGTCGGAAGTGATGCCGGTGGCGGTAAAAACGGTAAACTGGCGGAAGGGGCGGGCTCCTTCTTGGTCGGGGAAGTGCAGGCGGATCTCGTTGGCTAGCACGGCGCGGCCGAGATCGATCTGCACGAACCAGTCGCCGAGGGCGTCGTCGGCAGAGGCTTGCCAGAAGGTTTCGCGGTCGCCATCAATGATCCGCCCGGCTGCGGTCGGGTTGCTGCCGGCTTCCCAGATCCCGCCCGGCACGTTGGCACCGCGCGAGCGAGTGAGATGAGTGAAGTTGGGCGCGTCGGCTACGGCGTTGATGCCCTTGCGGAATTTGACCAGTTGCAACCGGCCGCGGTCGTCGAACTCGATCAGGCCGTGGGGCATCTTCCAGGTTGACCAGCTAGCGGCGCTGTCGAAGCGGAATTCCGCGGCGGCGAGCACTGTCGCCGAACAAAGCACCGAGAGCAACAACGGACGCATTGGCGTTAATAGGCAATGCCCACGGCCAATAGCTGTTTGGCCTGGACGAACTGGGTTTGCAGCGCGATGGAGAGCAAGTAGAGACCCGGTGGGAGGAGTTGGCCGGTCTCGTCGCGGCCGTCCCACGTGATCGCCTGCGCGCCAGAGTCTTGCAGGCCCTTGTCGAGGCGGACGATGCGGCGGCCGTCCAAGGTGTACACTTCCAGTGCTACGGGCACTGCACCGGGAAGGCGGAAGAGCGAATAACCGATCTGGAGTTGGTCGTGGAAGCCGTCGCCATTGGGGGTCAGTACCGGAGTGGACAAAGCGAGCGATTGGATGAAATCGGGTGTTTTGTCGTTCGCGCCTAGCACCCGCAGGCTGTTGGTGGAGACCGCCTCGTCGGCGTCGCCGGCGAGAATCGGCTGGGGGAGCGATTCGCTGTCGGCGGCCAAGATCTCGCCGGTAAAGGTGGAGGCGAATTCGAAAACTGAGGTGGCGAAGGTCACGCGGATCGGCGCGTTGTTAGTGCTAGTGACGCGCTGGGGCAGTTGGATCACCAGACTGTCGTCTTCCTCTACTGCGACTGGATTGACGGGAGCGAGCGGAGTGCCCATTTCGAGGCCGCGAAAGGCGGTGCGGTTGCCAGTGTGGATCCTGAGCGCGTTGAAGCCAGGAGCGGTATTGCCGTCGAATTCGGCCCGCACCTGATAGATGAATTCGGTCTCTTGGCCCAAGGCCACTTCGGTAAAGCCGCGCTTGGGCTGTGGGTCGTCGCGCCGGGCCACTTCGGCGAAGACCCCAGCGGCCAATAGGGGGGCGGTCTCAATCCACAGCGAGTCAATCCGCATCCAAGCGTCGAAGTCGCGGCTTTCTATGGACAGATTCACCTGTAGATGCGATCCGCTTCTTAGCCGGATGAGTTGGCCCGATTCGGTAAAAGGTACCGACCAGAAGGACCAGTTGGCGGAATCGTAGCCGATGGAGGCGCGAATTCCGGGCCGTGGGTCGCGGTTGAGCTGGGCGGTGAGTTTCTCGTAGTGCTCGCGCGAGACCTCCTTCTCGCGGCCGATGTTGGTGTATTCGTGGTAGGTCGCCGGGCTGTCGTCGCGGCCGACGCGGACCTTGGCCTTGAGCCAGACGGGGGCATCGGGATCTTCGACGACTGCGCCATCGACTAAGCGCAGCGGCGTGCCCGCCCAGTGCAGGCGACCGAAATTCACGACTTGGCCCAGATCGACAACTTGGCTGAGGTACACGACGCGCTGGGGTATGCCTTGGCCGAAGACCTCGAATCCCCCGATTGAGCCTTTGAGCGCGATGGCTTGGTTGCCTTGGCCGCCGCAGTCGCGGCAGATGTTGAGGGCTTCCTCGTCAGCCAGCGAGGTCTGCCGGCGCCAGCGAAAGAAGCGCACGTATTGGCGCGGGAAGTCGATGCGGACGACGGGGTCGAAGTTGGCACCCACGTTGGCGATGACCTGCTCGAACAGGTCGCGGCCGCCCCAGTTGACCGCGGGTTCTAAGTCTGAACCGATGGAGACGTCAAAGGCCGGCGTGGTGTCGAACGGCAGCGGCGTGCCATCGGAGCGAAAACCCTGCGAGGGCGTGAAGAAGCCGAAGCCAACACCGGGGATTGGCACGGCGGTGTCAATCGAAAAGAAGGTACTGGTTATCGATTGGCTCTTAGGGGCGTTGTAGGTTGTGGAATCGCGATCGACTAAGAATACGCCGCTCTGGGTCGGATCGCCGCCGGCGCCGTTCCAGCGGTTCCAGAAGCGGGGTTTCTGGCCATCGACGTAGCCGAGGTTGTGCAGAGAGGGATCGCGCCAAAACTCCCAGTTTTCCAGCAGGTGAATGACGTTTTGATCTGGCTGCAAGTAGAGCGGCTGGATCGCACCGTCGGCAAAATCGACGAGGACTTGGAGGGAGTCGCGCTGGTCCCACGCCGCCCCACTGCCGCCCAGTTGCCACTTTGCTACTTGTGCGTGACTGGGCGCGACGGCGAGAGCTATGATTAAAGGCCAAGCACTGCGCATCGGGCACCGGACCTCCGCTGAGGTGAAATGCTACCGGGAAGAGGAAGATAAGGCAAAAAGAGCTATGCGCCGAATTAAATAATTACCGTTGGGAGGAGAGATTCTAATAGGCGATGGAGATGGTGCGTAGGACCGTATCGTCACCGGCGTCGGCACCGAGATCGACGCGCAGGATGTAGATGCCAGGCTCGACGACTGCGCCACTGGCCTGAGTGCCGTCCCAAGTGAAGAGGTGGTGCAAACCCTCGGCGGCTGGCGTGAGAACGGCTACTTCGCGCCCGGCGAGGTCGAAGACTTCCACTCGCGGCTCGCGGCCTTCGACTTTCAGGACGACGAACCGCACCTCCAGCCGGTCGTTGATGCCGTCGCCGTTGGGCGTAAGTGTCGGTGAGGAAATGAAGAAGTCGTCGATGAGCTGGCTGCTATTGGTCAGTTCGGGCAGCATGACGATATTGGCGCGGCGTGCTGCCGGTTCGACCGACTGCCACAGGCCCGGATGCGCACTGGAGCCTAAGTCCAACGCAAAGAGCGTGGCATTGCGCACTAAGCGGGTGGTAAAGTGGACGCGGACCGAATCGTCTCTGACTGGTTCGGGTAAAGCGATGAGCAGGGAGTCGCCGCGCAGGGAAGCCGCCGCCGAGATGGTTTCTGCGCCCTTCTCCACGCTCACGCTGGGCAGATTAAGCGGACCCGGCAGGGCGAAGCGCATCAGGTCGAAGCCGACGTCATCGGGGCCAGCGCTGGGCAACAGGGTATAGGTGAAGATCGTCTCCTCGTTGAGTGGGGCACTGCGCGGCTCGACGCGCCCGCGGGCACTCTGGAGCAGCGCCGCGTCGAATTCGATCGACAGTGCGTTGACTGTGGGCGCGACCTCGGGATCGTCGGTGGCAAGAATCAGTTCCAGTTGCATGAAGCGACGCGGACTTTGCGATTTAAAGGTTTCGCCGGAAAACTGGTACACATTGCTCCAAGCGTCCCAGTCCTCGCCGACGACTAGCGCAGTGTCAATGGCACCGCGCAGCACTTTGGGCGAGCTGTTCCATTTTTCTTCGGTGATCTCTTCGCCGATCTTGTTGTGGAACGTAAAGACCGGTGCCAGCGCGTTGCCCGAACGCGAGCGCAGTTGCATTCTGGCTGCTGGAGGCAGATCGGCGTCCCAGTGCAGTGCCTTGATGACTTTGGGCCGCTCGTCGCCGGCGATCTGGCCGAGGTCAATAAAGCCGGAGCGCAGTGAGACTTGAGCGGGATAGCCCGGCGAGAACAGCATAAACTCGCCCCATTTGGATTCTTGCCAATCGCGGTCGGTCAGGCCGTGCCAGAACATATAGCGCATCCTGCGCGGCCTAAATTTATAGCGTATGCGATAGAGGCCATCCGCTTTGGGATTGACATGCGTGAGCAGGTTGCCGTAGTCGAGCGGCGCAGGTACGGGCAGGGAAGTGCCCACGCTGAGCGAGCCGTCCGAGACTAGGATGTTGTGACCTGGGCCAGCCGAGCCGCGGTGATGGCCCGCAGTGCCCTCAAAAGGTTGGAGTACGTAGAGGAACAGTTCATCGACGAAGAACACGGCTCCTAGATCGACGTAAAACCAAGTCCCGGCCTTCTCCCAGCCTTGGTCGCCGCGCCCAGAGGTGATGAGGTTGGTGGTATTGATATCGGCGTCAAAGAGGTTATTTGGGGCGGCGGCTACCGTGCCGTTGAGGAAGGTGCCGCGCCCGGCAGTGCCGATGCTGATATTATCGCCCACAGTGAGCACTTCGACTTCGGCTAGCGCCGCATCTGGGCTCTGGTCTTCGACGACGATACTGATGTACTGAATTACTTGGTAGCGGTTTTCAAAGGTTCGATCAATGGCCATGTCTGGATCGACCGTCAGGACGGTGTCGGCGGCCGGATACTCGAGGGGAATGGTCAGAGAAGTGGCGCGGTTGGGTAGGGTGGTGCGATAGACCGGCTCGTATTTGAAGACATCGGCCGTGGCTTGGATGCGCGCACCGGTGGTGCCATAGACGGTGAACTGCTGCAGCGGTCGGGCACCTTCTTGGTCGGGGAAGATCAGGCGAATGTGGCGGGCGAGCACGGCGCGGCCCAAATCGATATCGAGGAACCAATTTTTGAGTTCGTCAGCCGGGTCGGGCTGCCAGAAGGTCGCGGGATCGCCGTCAATGGCGTTTGCGGATGTCGCACTGCCGCTGCCGACCTGCCAGATTCCGCCTACCACTTCGCCGCGTTTTTGAGTGGAATGGGTGAAGAGATGGGCGTCGCGGATGGCATCCACTTCCTTGCGGTATTTGGTCAGGCGCAGTACGCCCTCTGCATCCACCTGTACCAACCCGGCAGGCATGGTCCAGCTTTGCCATTTTTCTGCGCTGTCGAAACTCAGCATTTCAGCCCAGCCGGGAATAGCCGACAAGGCGAGCCAAGCTGTAAAGGCAACGAGGAAGCGCATTTTAGTAGGCGATGCCCAGCGGGCGCAGCAGGCGATCGCTGATCTCGTCAGATTGCAGCGCCACTTCGATCAGGTAAAGGCCGGGCGGCAGGAGTTGTCCCTGCGCGTCGCGTCCGTCCCAGCGCAGGTGCTGCGGTCCAGCAGCCTGCGGCGCAAACGACAGGCGTGCGACTTGTCGGCCATCCAGAGAATACGCCCGCAGTTCGACGGGGACGCTAGCAGGTAGGCGAAAGAGGGAATAAGAGACCTGCACTAGGTCGTTTACGCGGTCGCCGTTGGGGGTCAAAACCGGGGTTGAAAAGCGCAGATTCTGGATCGCGTTGACAGAACCGCTCTTTGCACTCAGTACGCGCAGACTATTGGTCGATACGGCAGCCGTAGCATCACCGCCCCGAATGGGTTGGGGCAGGCGTTCGGTCGCTGTGTCGATAGCCTCTCCTTCGAAGGTTGTGGCGAAGACGAAGACATCGGTCGTGAACTCGATGCGGATGGGCACGTTGTTAGCGGAGTGGACCCGCTCGGGCAGTTCGATAAAGAACTCGTCGTCGTTGATCTCGACCCGGCGAGGCTCGACGGGCACCAATGGATCACCCATGGCCAGCGTCTGAAGGTGGACCCGGCTGCCGGTGCGGATGCGCAGCGCGTCGAAGCCCGACTCGGAGGTGGCAAAGTCGGCGCGAATATCGTAGCTGAAGCTCGTCGCCTGCCCTAAGGCCACTTCGGTGAAACCGCTCGGTTGCGGGTCGTCGAGGCGGGCCACTTCGCCGATGATCTGGCGCGCAAGGAGCGGTGCCTGCTCGATCCACAGTGAATCTAGACGCGTAAAAGCGTCGAAATCCGCGCTGTCGAAGGTGATTTTGATTTGGATATGGGAGCCGCTGTGGAGGTTGAGTGGCTGGCCAGACGCGGTGAAGGCCGGCGACCAGAAGGTCCAGTGGTCCTCGTCGTAGGCCACGGACGCGCGGACTCCAGGCCGCTCGCCGGCGACGTAGCCGTAGCCTTGCGCCTCCTTGAGTTCAAACTCGTAGCGCTGGCGCGAGACTTCAACCTCGCGGCCCTTGTCGTCGAATTCGCGGTAGATGTTTGGGTCTTGATCCCTACCGGTGCGCACTTCGACGCGCAACCCAACAGCCGCTTCAGGGGCTGGGACCAAGGTGCTGTTCACCATCCGCATGGAGGTCGCCGACCAGAACAGCCGGCCAAAGTTCACTTCCGCGCCCAGATCGATAATTTTGGATAGATATAGCACGCGCTGCGGAACTCCACGGGCGTAGAGTTCAAAGTCGCCGATGGTGCCTGGCCGCGCTTGACCCGACAGCGAATTTTCTTGGACGACCAAGGTCGGATCGAGTACGGACTCGTTGCGCCGCCAGCGGATGAAGCGGACGTATTGACGGGGCAGGTCGATATGCACGGTGGGAGACAGGTTTTCGGCGACGTCGGCGATAAGCGGGCCGATGCGCGCGTAGCTGTTGTGCCCATGCCATTCGGGATCGGCTTCGGTGGCAACGCTCACTTCAAAGGCGGGCACCGCATCGTCGGCCAGTGGGGTGCCATCCGAGCGGAACCCACGCGGTGGCGTGAAAAAGCCGAAGCGGGTGGCTGGGACAGGCACTGCCACGTCAAAGGTAAACCAGTCGAAGTTCCGCAGGTCCGAAGACGGGGGGTTGTAGGTGGTGCTGTCGCCATCGACTAGGTACGTGGCATTGTGTACGGTTCGCGAGTCGCCCAAGCCGTGCTTCCAAGCGCGGGGCCGCTGGCCATCGATGTAGCCGACTTCGCGGGGAAATTTCCACGGAGACCAGTTGTCGAGGTGAGAAAAGACGGTTTGGGCAGAAGTCAGGTAGATGGGCTGGATGGCCCCGGGGACGGAATCGAAGTCGATGAAGATGTGCACTGAATCGCTTGCCGACCATGCAAGGCCGTCGCTGCCGCCGAGCTGCCAAGTGCTTATTTGCGCCGACAGAACGCTGGGTAGCAAGAGTGGGGAGAGTATGGCAGGGATGCGGCGCATGGGCAGGCCTCATAGGAGACAGACGATCTATAGAAGATAAATACGTAAAATCGGTCGTCTGAACAAGCGGCCCTATGCCTCGAATGGCACCAACCAATCCTTTTCAATCCCCAAGTCGAAACCCGGTCCACGCGGCACAAATTCCAGATAGCTGTCTTTGGGCACCAGCGCCCCAGGCTCGGCTACTTCCTCCAGCGGAATTCCCGGATCCGAGCCGATGTAGTATTCGCCCCAAGGCGTGTTGGGCATGGCCCAAGTCAAGTGCTGGCCATAGGGGTCGCGCCCGCCGCCGTGGAGACAGACTTCAAGGCCGGCGGCCTCGGCCATGTGGCAGATCTTGATACAGGCGGTCAGCCCGCCGACCCAGTGGATATCGGGTTGCAGCACGTCGAGGGCGCGGTGCTCGATCATCTGTTGGTAGGGGTAGTGGGTGTAGAAGTGTTCGCCACTGGCCAGCGTTTGCCAGGGCAGGCACTCTTTGAGTTTGATGTGACTTTTGACGTCTTCGGGAATCAGGCACTCCTCCAGCCAGCGCAACTTGTAGGGTCTGAGGCGCTCGGCTAGGCGGACGCTGTATTCGACGTCAAAGGCCATGTAGCAGTCGAGCATGAGATCGCAATCGTCGCCGATCAACTCGCGGACTTCGGCAACTCGCCGCTCGTTTTGGTCTAGGCCCCACAGGCCATCGGCGGGGCCGTATTGGCAGGGGAGTTTGAAGGCTTTGAAACCCAGTTCGCGGTACCAATCGACGTCGTCGCCGGTGGCGTAGGTGAAAATTCGCTCGCGGGCCGGGCCGCCGATGAGTTGGTACACGGGCTTTTGTTGCAGCTTGCCGGCCAGATCCCACAGCGCTAGGTCCACGGAGCTGATTGCGACGGTGGCGATGCCGACGGTGCCGAAGGGTTTGGAGACGCGGAACATCATGTCCCACAGCTTGTCGATGGCTAGGCAGTCCTCGCCTATGAGGATGTGGGCGAAGGCATCTTCGATTACAGCGGCAGTAGGCCGACCAGCCGCCGTGCCCAAGCCCCAAGTGCCGTCCTCGGCTGTGACTTTGACTGCGAAGCCGGGCCATTGGCGGGCACCGTAGAGTTGACGCCGGGGCTTGAAACGCGGGAAGCGCGACATCGGGTTGGCTACTTCAATTTCGGTGGGCCAAGCCTTGCGGCGGGGTTGGCTCTGCTGGGCAGGGGCCGTCGAGGCGGAGAGCGTCGAGCCAGCTTGGGAACGGGCGCGGAGCGAAGGCCCGTCGGGGCGTTCGATGCGGACTAGGTCGATGGATTTGATTTTCATTGCTGTTATCCGTTACCTCCCCACGCGAGGGATTCGGCTTCGGCTGCCGACAGGGTGAGATCGGCTTCTTCGGCGGCTGGTTCTTTCCACTCGGCTAACAGGTCGGCCAATTCGGCCAAAGAAACGGTTGTCAGCAGGCGGCGGCGTAGCTCGGAGGCGCGGGGCAGGCTTTTGAAGTAGAGCGCGAGGTGCTTGCGCGTCTCGCGGACGCCGGCGCGCTCGCCTTTGTACGCGGCCATCAGGCGCAGTTGCTCCAGCGCTAAGTTGATGCGTTCGGTGAGGGTTGCGCCGTTGCGGCCGGAAAAGAGCCAAGGATTGGCTAGGGCCGCCCGACCAACCATGACCGCAGCACAGCCTGTTTCCCGCTGCATGAGACGGGCATCGTCGAGGGTGAGCACGTCGCCGTTGCCGATGATGGGCAGCGAAGACGCTTCGCCGGCGCGGCCGATCCAGTGCCAGTTGGCCTGACCCTTGTATTTTTGCACGACAGTGCGGGCGTGGATAGCCACGGCTTGGGCTCCGGCGTCCTCGCAGCGGCGCACCACTTCGAGGATATTGATCTCCTCTTCGTCCCAGCCTAGGCGCGTCTTGACAATGACCGGAACCGAGACGGCTTTGACCGTGCGCTCGACGGCTTGATAGAGTCGATCGAGATCGCGCAAGTAGGCCGCGCCGCAGCCTTTGGCGACGATCTTGGGTACGGAACAGCCAAAGTTGATATCCACCACCTGCGCGCCGCGCCGCTCGAATTCCCGCGCTCCATTGGCGATCAGATCGATGTCGTTGCCGTAGATTTGCGCGGCCAGCAGTGAGATGCCGGTGTCGGCGTAGATAGGCGCGTCGGAAAAGTCGAGCATCTGCATGCTCTTGCGCGAGCGGATGCCAATGGTGCGGCAGTTGATGAATTCAACCCCGACCAGTCGCGCCCCGAGGCGCGCGCAGATAAGGCGAAAGACCCAGTTGCTCACCCCGGCCATTGGGGCTAGGGTGAGGATGGGCATATCTTCCTTGAAGGGGTTGAGTTGGTGAGGACCGAGATGCACGATCTTACAGTGGGTTCTCCATTTGCAGCTTGGCGGCGATGGCCTTTTCTCTTTCGGCCTCGGCGATCATGCCTTTGCGCTGGTAGAACATGGAGAGGCTAGTGTGGACGAGGAAGTCGTCGGGGTCGTGCTCGGCAGCCTTTTGCGCCGCGCTGAGCGCTTGGTCGAGGTCGCCCAACTTCTCGTGGCAATGCGCCATCGCTTGGTAGGCGTCGGCAAATTGCGGGTCGAGGGCGATGGCTTGGGCTAGATCGTCCAAGGCACCAGCAAAGTCTTGCTGGGCAAATTTGTTCATGCCACTCTTGTAGAGGGCCATTTTGTCAGTCATGGCGTGAGCCTGTTTGAGGTGAATTGTTGATATTGTAACATTTAAAAAGTAGCGCAAAGTGATATATTGATGCAATGGCGTCAGACTTAGGGAACGAACAAAGGAGGAGCCATGTTGCACTGGGCTATGTTGGGCGCGGCCTTGCTGGCCTCTGTCACCGAGGGGCAACCGCGCTTCGACATCGACTACGTAGAGAGCATTGAGCCGCGGACTTATGTAGCACATCGCACGGCTGGGGCTATCGACATTGATGGCAATCTCGACGAGCCGTCTTGGCAGCGGGCGGATTGGACCGAGCCTTTCGTCGATATTGAGGGCGAGCGTCGGCCCGTACCGCGCCTGCAGACGCGGGCCAAGATGCTGTGGGACGACGAGTATCTATACATCGCCGCTGATTTGGAGGAGCCGCACGTGTGGGCCACCATTGAGCTGCGCGACGCGACGATCTACCAAGAAAACGATTTTGAGGTTTTTATCGACCCGGACGGCGATACGCATCAGTACTACGAGTTTGAGATCAATGCCCTCGGCACGGAGTGGGATTTGTTGATGATCAAGCCCTACCGCGACGGTGGCCCCTACATCAGTGCTTGGGACATCGCTGGCCTGCAAACGGCTGTGCGGGTGTGGGGCAGCATTAATGACCCTAGCGACGAGGACCAAGGCTGGTCGGTGGAGATGGCTTTCCCGTGGGCTGTACTGGCCGAAGCTACATACAAGAAGGTGCCGCCTATGGATGGCGATCAATGGCGGATCAATTTTTCGCGCGTGCAATGGGCCTTGGTCACCGATGTGGGCAAGTACATCAAAGTAGAGGACCACAGTCCGGACAACTGGGTCTGGTCGCCGCAAGGGCTAATTAATATGCACTACCCGGAAAAGTGGGGCTTCGTACAGTTTGCCACTGGGGTAGTAGGGCGGCAAGAGGTGTCCTTTCGCCCGGCCGCCGCCGAGGAGGCCAAGCGCGTTTTGCGCGGGATTTACTACCGCCAACAGAGGTTTCGCCGCGAGCGCGGCCACTATGCGTCTAGCTTGGACTCGCTCGGCATGGAAGCGCGGGTTTTGCAACACTTCCGCTGGCCGCCAGTCATCCAAGTGACCGACCACCAGTTTGAGGCGCAGCTAGAGGAAGCTGTTGATTTGGACGAGGATGGCCAGATCAACAGCTGGCTCATCCGTGCGGACTCGCGCACTTGGCGCGATTAGGGCCGTTGCTCCGCCGACGAAATCGCCCTATACTGCCTTGCCCATATCCACGAACCATGTTACCAAGGAGGCCCTTGTGAAGAACGGAAAATTGATGCTCCTGCTCGCCTGTTGTCTTTTGGCTCCAGCCGCGCCGCTGTGGGCGCACTGCGAAATCCCCTGCGGCATTTATGGGGACGAGGCGCGTTTTGTCGCGATTGCGGAAGATCTGACGACCATTGAGAAGTCCATGACCCAGATCGCAGCGCTGGCCGGCCAAAGCGATGCTCAAAGCGCGAATCAGCTAGCGCGGTGGGTGGCGAACAAAGAAGAGCACGCCAACAGAATCCAGCACGTCGTCACCCAGTATTTTATGACGCAGCGGCTCAAGGAGGTGGAAGAAGGAGACGAAGCAATGGCCGCATATACCAAAAAGCTGGTGCTTTTGCACAAGATGCTCCGGGGGGCCATGAAGTGCAAGCAGACGGTGGATGTGGAGGAGGTGGAGAAGATGCGGACCTTGTTACACGAGTTTAAGCACGCCTATCAAAACTGACGCCTTCCCAAGCCCGCTGGTGGAAGCCCTGTCTCCCTTTGTGGAGATGGGGCTTTTTTTAGCGAAGGAGGAGGAGCTTGGCGTAGCGGGGGGGGGCGTGCGCGATGCGGAAGCGGACGAAGTATGCACCGGTGGCCGCCGCATGACCTCGTTCGTCTCGGCCATCCCATTGCATCTGGTGTGTGCCAGCGTGGAGCGGCGCGTCCACGAGCGTGCGCACCCGTTGGCCTTGGACGTTGTAGATGGCTATGTGGACGGAGGCGGTCTGGCTGAGGTGGAAGTGGAGGTGGGTAGTTGTGTTGAAAGGGTTGGGCCAAACTTGGAGCGATGTTGCAGATAGCATTGCAGGTGTTTTGGACGCAGGTTCAATCTGCGTTTCTGGGGCGTCTCCGGGAGAGAAGGGGGCCTCCGTCGGCGAGACGGTTTTGTGCGGGACAAATGCGCTGTCTTCCAGTGCAGTGCGGACGATAGACTGGTCGTCGGGCCAAGTAGATTGGGAGACTCTGTCGACTATACTGCCGATTCTGTCGATTAGGTAGATGACTTCGCTAGTACCAGTTAGTCCATTGCCGATGGTTCCGTCGTCGGTATAGACGGGGACGGTGAATCCCGTCGGGCTACCGCCGCCGAAGAGGACGACATAGGAGCTAGGTGCAATGACGGCATCGTCCGGAAAGCGGAAGTGATCTTTTAAGGGTCTAGAGTCACCCAACCGCCAGCCGGCTAAAGAGATAGTATCTGAGCCAGCGTTGTAGAGTTCGATGAATTCGTCTTCATACCTGTGGCGCTGACCGTCTCGGTTGGCGTCTCCCTCCGCTCCCTCGGGTGGGTCGGCGAGCACTTCGCTGATGAAGAGGGGATAGGTCAAGACGGGCCGCGGTTCTGGAGCATCTCCGGGAGAGAAGGGGGCCTCAGTCGGCGAGATGGTTTTGTGCGGGACAAGCATGCTGCTATCGGGTGGCGTGCGGACAAGGGATTGGTCCTCGGGCCAAATAGATTGGAAGAGGAACGCGATTTCACCGCCATGTTCGTCGATCAGGTGGATGGCTTCACCGGTGTCAGTTAGTCCATCGCCGATTGTCCCACCGTTGGTATAGACGGGGACGGTAAACCCCGACGGGTTGCCGCCACCGAAGAGAACGACGTACGAGTTGGGTTCAATGATGGCATCGTATGGAAAGCGGAAGTAACCTCCGAGGGATCCCGCGTCGCCCAACCGCCAGCCGGCTAGGGAGATAGGATCGGTGCCAGCATTGTAGAGTTCGATGAATTCGTCTCTATGTGGGTCGTACTGACCGTCTCGGTTGGCATCGCCTGCCAGTCCCTCCGGCGGGTCGGCGAGTACTTCGCTGATGAAGAGAGGGTAATTTAAGACGGGCCGCCTTTCTGGGGCGTGTCCGGCAGAGAAGGGTTCCTCGATCGGCGAGACGGTTTTGTGCGGGACATACGCGCCTGAGCTGCGGACGAGGGATTGGTCTTCAGGCCAAGTGGATTGATAGAGGAATGCGACCTCACTGCCGCGCTTGTTGATCAGGTGGATGGCTTCGCCGGTGTCGGTTAGGCCATCGCCGATTGTTCCGTCGTCGGTATAGACGGGTACGGTGAATAGTAAAGGGTTGCCGCCGCCGAAGAGGACGACGTATGAGCCGGGTTCTATGACGGCGTCGTTCGGGAAGCGGAAGTAATTGCTGAGGGATTCCGACCCGCCCAAGCGCCAGCCGGCTAAAGAGACGCGCCGTCGGCCGGCGTTGTAGAGTTCGATGAATTCGTCTTCATGTGGGTCGTACTGCCCGTCGCGGTTAGCATCGCCGGCCTGTCCCTCGGGCGGGTCGGCGAGCACTTCGCTGATGACGATGGTGGCTGCGGCAAGGGACGGAAGCGAGAGTAATGTCAGCAGGGCGAGGTTGAGTCGGAGGCAGAACATGGTTATTAGCCCTCCTTTTTAGCACCACTACTATCTTGCCTGGCGGCGTGTCCTACAATTCCCGCCTGTCGGATCGTCTGCTGAATACAACAGGTACAGACATAGCGGTTGGTTGAGCCTTGGAAAGCATATTTACCAATGAGTACATCTTATTTAAGATGCAACCTATGGGGCCGATGCACAACCTGAGTGGGGATAGGGCCTCAGCGGAGGAGGATGAGCTTGGCGTAGCGCGGAGGGCCATGTGCGATGCGGAAACGGGCAAGGTACAGGCCGGTAGCGAGCGAATGACCGCGTTCGTCTCGGCCATCCCATTGCATCTGGTGTACGCCAGCGTGGAGCGGCGCATCCACGAGCGTGCGCACCCGTTGGCCTTGGATGTTGTAGATGGCCACGTGAACGGAGGCGGCTTGGTTGAGGAGGAAGCGGAGGTGGGTAGTTGTGTTGAAGGGGTTGGGCCAGACTTGGAAGGAGTAAGCCGGGAGTTTGGCAGCCGGCGGATGGATGATCCACGCGCGCTCGATGCGTTCTGTGCCACGGCGGATGGCCACATGGACGGTGTCGGTTTGTCGTCCGGTGGGGGTGTGGATGTACTGGGGGGCCATTATGGGCAAGCGGCTACCGTTTAGCGACCAGTAGTACGCATGGCGATGAGGTTGCGCGGTGCGGATGATAAAGGCTTGGGGTTTGGCTAAAGGTAGGGCGGCCTCGTTCCACGGGGGAGAGAAGCGCACGGCATCAGCAAGTGGGAGGCGAACTTCCACATTGAGCACGTTGGGGTGGACGGCGAAACTCTTGAGTTGGACGGAGATCTGGCAGGTGCCGATGTCGATGGCAGCCAAGGTGTCGTCGGGGCGCACCGCGGCGACCGTAGAATCGGATGAGGTCCAAGAGGCGCGGATGTCTATGGGACGTTCACTGCCGTCCGAGTACTGGCCGAGGAGGCGGAGCGAGCGGTGCTCGCCGCGGACTAGCTTGAACTCAAACTGGACCGGACGCAGGGATTGGAGGACGGGAGGGCTGGGTGTAGGGGCGGGTGGCATTTTTAGTTCTTCTGTAAACACTATTTCAAGCGTTGCGGGCGTTTCTGGTTCGTCATCTGCGGCTCGTCCGGGTGAGAAGGGGGCCTCGGTCGGCGAGGCGGTTTTGTGTGGGACAAAGGTGTCGCCGTCGGGTGGGGTGCGGACGATAGACTGGTCTTTAGGCCAATCGTCGTATGAGACGACCGCGATTGTATTGCCGGCGTCATCGCTCAGTTGGATGTGCTCACCGCTGTTGGTCAGTCCATTGCCGATGCGCCCGTCGTCAGTATAGACGGGAATGGTGAATCCCGACGGATTGCCGCCGCCGAAGAGGACGACGTACGAGCCGGGTTCGATGACGGCTTCGGGCGGGAAGCGGAAGTGGGTGTCCGGCGACGTGCTGTCGCCCAAGCGCCAGCCGCTTATATCGACGGACGTTGAATCGGCGTTGTAAAGTTCAATAAACTCGTCTTCATACCCGTCTCGTTGGCCGTCTTGGTTGGCGTCACCGGCTGCATCGGAAGGTGGGTCGGCGAGCACTTCGCTGATGAAGAGGGCGTAGGTCGGTATAGGTTCGGATGGCGTTTTCGGTTCGGGTGTTTCCGGTGCTTCGGGCGTTTCTGGTTCGTCATCTGCGGCTCGTCCGGGTGAGAAGGGGGCCTCGGTCGGCGAGGCGGTTTTGTGTGGGACAAAGGTGTCGCCGTCGGGTGGGGTGCGGACGATAGACTGGTCTTTAGGCCAATCGTCGTATGAGACGACCGCGATTGTATTGCCGGCGTCATCGCTCAGTTGGATGTGCTCACCGCTGTTGGTCAGTCCATTGCCGATGCGCCCGTCGTCAGTATAGACGGGAATGGTGAATCCCGACGGATTGCCGTCGCCGAAGAGGACGACGTAGGAATCGGGTTCGATGACCGCGTCGGGCGGGAATTGGAAATGGGTGTCCGGTGACGTGCTGTCGCCCAAGCGCCAACCGGCTAGGGAAATGGGATTGGTGTCGGCGTTGTAGAGTTCGATGAATTCGTCTTCATACCCGTCTCGTTGGCCGTCTTGATTGGCGTCGCCCGCTGCACCCGAAGGGGGATCGGCGAGCACTTCGCTGATGAAGAGGGCATAGGTTGGTATAGGTTCGGATGGCGTTTTCGGTTCGGGCGTTTCCGGTGCTTCGGGCGTTTCGGGTTGGTCATCTGGGGCGTGTCCGGGTGAGAAGGGGGCCTCCGTCGGCGAGGCGGTTTTGTGTGGGGCAAAGGTATCGCCGTCGGGTGGGGTGCGGACGAGGGATTGGTCGTCGGGCCACGTGGATTGGTAGAGAAACGCGGCCTCATTGCCATAGTCATTGATCAAGTGGATAGACTCGCCGGAGTCGGTCAGTCCATCGCCGATTGTCCCATCGTCGGTATAGACGGGGCCGGTAAACCCCGACGGCCGGCCGCCGCCGAAGAGGACGACGTAGGAGCCGGGTTCTATGATGGCGTCGCGTGGGAAGCGGAAGTAATCGCTGAGGGAGCCTGCGTCACCTAACCGCCAACCGGCTAGGGAAATAGGACGTGAGCCAGCGTTGTACAGTTCGATGAATTCGTCTTTATGTGGGTCGTACCGTCCGTCGCGGTTGGCATCGCCCTCTAGTCCCTCAGGCGGGTCGGCGAGCACTTCGCTTATAAAGAGAGGGTAATTTAAGAAGGGCCGCGTTTCCGGGGCGTGTCCAGGAGAAAAGAGGGCCTCGGTCGGCGAGGCGGTTTTGTGCGGGACAAAGGTATTGCCGTCTGCTGGGGTGCGGACGAGGGATTGGTCGTCGGGCCACGTGGATTGGTAGAGGAACGCGGCCTCATCGCCATAGTCGTTGATCAAGTGGATAGACTCTCCGGTGTCGGTTAATCCATCGCCGATCATCCCATCGTCGGTATAGACGGGGGTAGTGAATTCTGACGGGTTGCCGCCGCCAAAGAGGACGACGTACGAGCCGGGTTCAATGACGGCGTTGGGCGGGAAGTGGAAGTAATCGCTGAGGGAGCCTGCGTCACCCAAGCGCCAACCAGCTAGGGAAATGGGCTGTGAGCCAGCGTTGTAGAGTTCAATGAACTCGTCTTCATGCGGGTCGTACCGACCATCTAGGTTGGCATCGCCCGCCGATCCCTCAGGTGGGTCGGCGAGGACTTCGCTGATGAAGAGAGGGTAATTTAAGAAGGGCCGCGTGGTTGAGGCGTGCCCGGGGGAAAAGGGCAATTCGACCGGCGAGGCGGTTTTGTGCGGGACGAAGGGGCCGCCGTCGGGTGGGGTGCGGACGAGGGACTGATCTTTGGGCCAATCGTCGTGCGAAATAACATCGATCTCGTGGCCGTTGTTGTCGATCAGGCGAATCGCTTCGCCTTTGCCGGTCAGGCCGTTGCCAATTTTTCCATCGTCAATATAGACGGGGGTAGTGAATCCCGATGGGTTGCCGCCGCCAAAGAGGACGATGTAGGAGTGTGGGGCGATGACCGCGTCGGGCGGGAATTGGAAGAAGTTCTTCGGCGACGTGCTATCGCCTAGCCGCCAGCCGGCTAAGGAGATGGACTCCGATCCGGCGTTGTAAAGTTCGATAAACTCATCTTCATACGTGTCGCGTACGCCGTCGCGGTTGGCGTCGCCAGCAAGGCCGGAAGGCGGGTCGGCGAGCACTTCGCTGATGAAGAGAGGGTAACTCGGCTTGGGGATGATGTGCGTGTGGCCGGGGGAGAAGAGGGCCTTGACCGTCGAGGCGGTTTTGTGTGCGACCAATTTGTCGCCACCGGGCGGATGGCGGACGAGGGACTGTTTAGTCGGCCAAGGGGTATGCGAGACGACAGCGATCTCGTGGCCATTGTTGTCAATCAGGCGAATGTCCTCGCCTTTGCCGGTCAATCCGTTGCCGATTTTTCCGTCGTCAGTATAGACGGGGATAGTGAATCCCGTTGGGTTGCCGCCGCCGAAGAGGACGACATAGGAGTTGGGTTCAATGACGGCGTCGGCTGGGAACTGGAAAGAGTTCTTCGGAGCCGTACTATCGCCTAGTCGCCAGCCAGCCAAGGGGATAGGCTCCGATCCGGCGTTGTAGAGTTCGATGAACTCGTCTTGATAGGTGTCGCGCTGGCCGTCTCGATTGGCGTCGCCTGCAAGACCGGAAGGCGGGTCGGCGAGTACTTCGCTGATGAAGAGGGGGTAGTCCGGTTTGGGGATGATGTGGGTGTGGCCAGGGGAGAAGAGGGCCTTGATCGTCGAGGCGGTTTTGTGCGGGACCCACTCGTCGCCATCGGGCGGATGGCGGACGAGGGACTGTTTAGTCGGCCAAGGGGTATGCGAGACGACAGAGACCGTATCGCCAGTGTCGTCGATTAGATGAATATCCTCGCCTTTGCCGGTCAATCCGTTGCCGATGCGTCCGTCGTCAGTATAGACGGGGACGGTGAATCCCGCTGGATTGCCGCCGCCGAAGAGGACGACGTACGAGCCGGGTTCAATGATGGTGTTGGCTGGGAATTGGAAGAAGCTGTCCGACGACTTGCTGCTGTCGCCCAACCGCCAGCCGCTCATATCGACGGGTGCTACACCGGCGTTGTAGAGTTCGATAAATTCGTCTTCATAAGTATCGCGTTGGCTGTCTTGGTTGGCATCGCCGACTTCACCCGTAGGCGGATCGGCGAGCACTTCGCTGATGACGACCGTGGCTTCGGCGAGGGATGCGAACCCAAGTAGGAGGACGAAGGATAGGAGATGGGCCATGCCCTTGCTTATGCAAAAAGCGGGCCAATCTGTTGGCTAGGCCGTTATTTATTTAGGAACAGGTAGTTGCAGCTATGTCGATGATTTTTATGTTCGGCGACAATGGCCCCTTTGGGACACAATGGTGCGAACGGCAGGTAACGCTTAGTCCATCACTGCGGGGTTGTGATTTTCAGACCCAGCGATAGGTGCGAGCGCCGCGACTGGAGACGCGGGCGAACTTCCAAGCCGTTAGCCACTCTTGGCGATCGTGGACTACCAGTTCGGGATGCTCTTGGCTGCGGACGAGGAGGCCGGGTAAGTGGGGCCGACCATTGGGCTTGCGGGCGTCGTTCCAGCGCAGGTCCATACTCCAGCGAATCGCGTCCGAGCGATTGGGTTGGCTGCCGTGCGGGGTGCGGCAGTGAATGGCTATTAGGCCGCCGCGTTGGACGGGGATGGTGACCGGATCCCAGGGCGGCAACTCTTCGGGAGCGACGGTAAAGCTGCCGCCTTGATCGGCGGGCGGACGCACGTGCCGGCGCAGTGGCTCCTGGTGGCAGCGGGGATAGATCATCAGAGTGCCGTTTTCTTCGTCGGCATCGACGAGGGGGATCCAGGTGGTGACGACGAGCGTGTGATCGGCTTCGGGCAACAACACGCCGAGGTCTTGGTGCCAAGCAGTGGAGCGCGCCCATTCATTTTGCGAGAAGTTGCCGGCGTACTCGTCGCTGGCTGGGACTTTGGCCCGGATGTGCTGGCAGGGGTTGGCGTAGATTTCCGGGCCGATCAGGGATTCGATCAGATCGAGCAGCCGTGGATTGTGCAAAAAGGCGAAGATGTTAGGTCCCAGATTGGCGGGAAAGTTGATACCGGCTGTGGCGCTGGCGTCGGCTTTGGCGAGGGGAATCAGGCGTTTGGCAAAAGGCAGCTCTGCATAGTCGCGGTCTATTTTGCCGGCGGCCAGCAGGCGTTGGGCCGCTTGATCGACGATTTCCTCCAGCTCCGCTTGGACTGGATCTAAGTCTTGGGGGGCCAAGGCGTCGGGCACGTGAACGTAGCCCTCGGCGTGGAAGAGTGCGAGCTGCTCCGAGCTAAGGCCGGGCATGGCGCGTTTTAGAAGGTGCCGATGATTGATGCCCGATGGACTTGGCCTAAGTCGGGAGAAGACGAGTAGGCGTAATCGATTGCGTAGCGGTCCATGATTAGGCCGGCCCCGGCGCTCAGGCCCAGCGGCTCCTCGTCTTGGCTGCCGGTCTGTTGGGTGGTGTAACCAGGGCGGATGTAGAGACCACCAGCGAGTTGGATCTCAAGGCCGAAGGCTAGGTAGGAGTCGTTGTCGTTGGGCAAGTTGAAATCGGCGACTAAGAGCACGGGTACTGGCATGTGCGCGAGGTGATGGGCCATGCCCAAGCGGATATGTACCGGTAGCGAGTCCTTGAATCCCTCGGTATAACCCGAGCGCACAAAACCAAGGTTGGAGATTGCCGCGCCGAGCGTTGTGCCCTCGATTGGGGCGCGGACGAGGAGGCCCAGATCGGCGAGATAAGCGTCGGAAGAAAACTCGGCGATGTTTGAATAGACGGCTTTTAGATTGGCACCCACGGCTAGCCAGTCCGGCCCGAGCTGTTGGGCGATGGACAGATAAGCGGCGAGGTCGGTTGCCGAGAAGGTCCCCAAATCGCGCCCTTCCGCATCGGTATGCCACAAGTCGCCGTAGGATACGTAGTGGACGCTTAGGGCGTGTACGCGCGATCCCTTGGGGGCGGCGATGGAGGCGAAGCCAGCTTGGGAATCGACGAAATAGCTGTTGTAGGCGAGCGCGGCCGTGCGCTCGCTTAAACCAAAAAGTCCGGCGGGATTCCAAGCCGAGGCCTCGATGTTGCCGGACACGGCCGCGTAGGCCCCACCGAGTGCAGCAGCGCGGGTGCCGACGCCGATCTTGAGAAAGTTGAAACCCGTGGTGCCGGCGTTGGGGTTGATCGCACTAGCGGGCGTCAAGGTCGAAAGTAGGATGCAGGCGGCGAAGGCGTAGTATCTCATGGTTGGTCTCCAGATCTCAGGCGGCTGCCCGTTCGAGGGCATGGGCTGTGCGCAGCAAACGAGCCTCTTTGAGGGGCGGGGCCAATAGTTGGACGCCAATGGGCAAGTCGCCGTGGCTTTGGGCAAAGGGCACGGATATGGCCGGAATCCCGGCGAGGTTGACCGAGGCCGTGTAAATGTCGTTGAGGTACATTTGCAAGGGATCGTCGAGCTGTTCGCCGAGACGGAAGGCGACGGTTGGGGCCACGGGCGAGATCAGTACGTCGCAGGCGGCAAAAGCGCGGGCAAAGTCTTCGCGGATCAGGGTGCGCACCTGCTGGGCCTTGCGGTAGTACGCGTCGTAGTAGCCGGCGCTCAAGGCGTAGGCCCCGAGCATGATGCGGCGCTTGACCTCAGTGCCAAAGCCCTCGCTGCGCGTGTGCAAATACATCTCTTGCAGGTCGGTGCTGCCTTCGGCGCTATAGCCGTATTTGACGCCGTCGTAGCGCGCGAGATTGGCCGATGCTTCGGCCATGGCGATGATGTAATAGGTACTGATGCAGTATTCGGGATGACCGGCCACGGGTAGCTCGACATCCACGAGCTCAGCTCCTGCATCCACTAAAGCGTTGGCTGCGTCTTGCGCCGCCCCAGCTACTTCTGCATCGAGGGCGGCGGGAAAATGCTCGCGTGCTAAGCCCACTCGCAGACCGCGGACGTTTCCTTTGAGCGCGGCCCGATAGTCCGGCACGGGGGCGGTGCTGGAAGTCGAGTCGCGGGGGTCGTGCCCGGCGATGGCTTGGAGCAGGAGGACTGCGTCTTCGACGTCTTTGGTTACGGGGCCGATTTGGTCGAGCGAAGAGGCGTAGGCTATGAGTCCGTAGCGCGAGACGCGGCCGTAGGTAGGCTTGAGGCCCACGACGCCGCAGTAACTGGCCGGTTGACGCACCGAGCCGCCGGTGTCTGAGCCGAGGGCGAGAATGGTCTCGTCGGCGGCTACGGCCGCGGCCGAACCGCCGCTGGAGCCGCCCGGCACTCGCTCGGGGTCGTGGGGGTTTAAGGTGGGGCCGAAATAGGAGTTTTCGCAGGACGAGCCCATAGCGAACTCGTCCATGTTGGTCTTGCCGATGAAGACAGCGTCGGCGTCGCGCAGCCACTCGACGACCGTGGCGTCGTAGGGGGCGATAAAGTGTTCGAGGATTTTCGAGCCACAGGTGGTGTGCCCGCCGCGCACGCAGAGGACGTCCTTGAGGGCCAAGGGAATACCCGCTAAAGGGCCCAAAACCGCACCTGCTGCGCGCCGCTGGTCGATGTCGTCGGCGTGGGCTAGGGCACCTTCTGGATCTATGCTGATGAAGGCGTTGATCTGGCCATCGACTGCGCCGATGCGGTCGATGGCGGCCTCGACTAGCTGACGAGCGGTAATTTCCCCTTGTTGCAGACGAGTACTGAGTTCGTGGGCAGTGGCTTGGTTGAGCGCCATAAGTTAGGAGGCGGCTTGGTCCTTGTCTTTGGACTGAGGCTCGGTCTGGGCTTGATCCTTGTCCTTGGACTGAGGCTCGATCTGGGCTTGATCCTTGTCCTTGGACTGAGGCTCAGTCTGGGCCGGAGGGGCCGTAGGCTGAGCAGGTTGCTTGGGGGCCTCGATTTCGTCCTGCACGTCGCGCATGGCGGTGCGGAACTCGCGGATGCCCTTGCCCAGGCCCTGAGCCATCTCGGGGATGCGCTTGGCACCGAAGATAAGCAGAATGACGACGAAGATGATAAGTATTTCCCAATGGCCCATACCGAACATGGCTCTAGCTCCCGAAAGATGTTTTTAATAGCTGTGGCGGAAGTAGTACCAGCCGACGAAGAGTCCCAACATCGTGATTAGGTTGAACTTCAGCGACAGATCAAACGAAAAGGACAGGATGATGAGGTTGAACATGTGCGGCCCGATGGAATACTCCACGTAGCGCAAGAGGGCGAGTTCGACGATGGTATCGGGGCCGACTATGGCGATGAGGATAAACCTCAGCATCTCACCGACGATATTCGCGCTGATCATCGTGGTGAAGAGAATGAGAATGAGATGGCTGAGGGGTTTGTTGTGCAGCATTATAACTCAGGCGTGTTGCGTGACGTCGCCGTGTACGAGCCGGACGATCCAGCGAATGGGCCCGGAGAAGACGTACACGAGGGTCATGGGAAAGAAAAAGGTGCTGTCGTAGATAGTCAGCCCGACCGTAGTGACGAAGTAAAGCTGTTTGAAGCGGTCGCTGAGGGAGGTGCCGCGGAAATTGGGCACACTGTCGTAATCGAGCCGACTAACCATCAGGAAGGACAGCACTAAAATCAGCAGTACGGCCAGCGATGTGGCGTGGGGAATAGGCCACGCTTTGACAAAGACCACGTATTGGGTGAGGCAGACCGCAGCCGTGGGAATGGCCAACCCCATGTAAAATTCGCCGCGTTCACCGTCGAGGCTGAGCGTATTAAAGCGAGCGAGACGCATGGCACCGCAGAGCAGGAACACAAAAGCCAGCGCCAGCCCCCAGCCGGTGGGCAGGTGGGCCTGATAGATGATGGCCGCGGGCACGATGCCAAAGGTGCAGGCATCGACGATGGAGTCGAAATGGAGTCCAAACTGGGAGTCGCGCCCCATGACCCGAGCGAGTTGGCCATCCATTTTGTCGAATACCGCGCCCAAGAAGATGAGCCAAGCGGCTGGCACGTAGTTGCCGTTGAAGGCATAGTGCAGGGCGAGGAATCCGCAAAACAGATTGCCGATGGTGAACGCGGTGGGTATGAACTGCCTCATTTTAGCATCCTTCCTGCCGCTAGCGCCGCGTCCGATAGGGGCGCTCTTCAAGGGTCAGGTCTAGGTTGTAGTGCTCGTTGTGGCGCACCACGCCGAGCGCGGCGATTTCGCCGACGCGCAAGCCGCGCAGCACGCCAATGGCCTCGTCGGTGCTGCGGATCTTTTCGTCATTGACCGCGACGATTACGTCGCCCTTTTCGAGGCCCGCCAGCTCGGCCGGACTGTCGTTAGCTACCCTGACGACTAGGACTCCATCAGTGGAATCGAGCCTTAGGTACTCCGCTAGAGGCGGGGTGATGTCTTGGACGGCTAGGATGCCGGTCCAAGAGCGACGCACTTGGCCGTATTGGCGAATTTCCTCCAAGAAGCTCGCGGCTGTGTCAATGGGAATGGCGAAGCCAATGCCAATAGAGCCGCTGGTGTATTCGCCGCCGGTATAGATAAAGCTGTTGATGCCGATGACCTCGCCATCAGCATTGACTAAGGGGCCGCCGCTGTTGCCGAGATTGATGGCCGCATCGGTTTGAATCATGTCTCGGTAGTAGTAATCGCCTTGGGGTTCGGAAAAGTCGCGATCTAGGGCGCTGACGACGCCGATGCTGACGGTAGGCCCCAAATCGAAGGGGTTGCCGATGGCAATGGCCCATTCGCCGACCAGAATATCGCCTGAAGTGCCGAGGGGCGCAACCGGCAGATCGCCTTCATCTATCTTGAGGACGGCGAGGTCGAAATTGGGGTCTGAGGCCACGTAGCGGGCCTCAAAGGTGCGGCTGTCGGGCTCGGGTAGAGAGATGGTAATTTTTTGTAACTGGCGCGGATCGCCGACGACGTGACTATTGGTGAGAATGTATCCCTCGTCATCGACGACAAAGCCCGAGCCGGTGGAGACGCGGTTTTGGTAGAAAGGCGAGAAAAGGTTCCAAAAAGGATCGCCGCGATACCTGTATAGATGCTGGATGCGCTCGCGGTAGCGCACGTGGAGGCTGACGACCGAGGGCTGGACCCGCTCTACAGCCTGCACGACGGCCGTGCGGCGCGACTCCCCAATAGACGCGTCGGCATGGCTTAGAACTAATACCAGCAGAGCGAGTGAGCAGATAAGGCGCAAGGTTGTACCTCGGGAAATGAATTTCGTCAACGACAAGTAACTATAAATTATATAATAATCACTAAGTACACGACAGTAGCATGGGTTGATATTGTCGGGCGATTTTAGGTTGGTCT
>JAPPEG010000343.1 GCA_028875345.1 Gemmatimonadota bacterium | reverse complement strand
CCGACTTGCAAAATCCCTTGGAGATGGGGTTGGTGCATTGGGCGAGGGAGTAAGGCAAATGAATATGACTATCAAGCGGGAAGAACTGGATAGGGGGGAGGTCGATTTCTCGGACGTGATCTCTGGGCGACGGCTGCCGCCGGTGCATCCCGGCGAGATCCTGCGCGACGAATTCCTGACGCCCATGGAGCTCAGCGTGTACCGACTTGCCCAAGCGATCAAGGTTTCGCGTCCGCGACTGAACGATATTGTGCTCGGACGCCGCGGTATCACGACCGATACTGCGCTGCGCCTTGGGCGCTACTTCGGCATGACGCCTGAATTCTGGATCAATCTTCAGACCCGCTACGATCTCGATGTCGCCGAGCGCACGACGCGCCGCCAGATCGAGCGAGAGGTAGAGCCGCATGCTGCTCTGGACGCGACGCTGTCGTCCGACTAAGCGCACAAAATCTCGGTCTGCGTGATCGGTGTAAGCGGACCGGATTGCTTCCCAAAACCCGCCTCGCCTCACCCGCTCGCGTCTAGCGTGCGAAAAAACTCAAACGTATAAATGCCGTGGTCGTGTCCGTCGGCCCATTCGATGCGGATGCCGTAGCGCCCGACGTAGCTAACCCCCCGCACCTGTCGCGACTGCATCGTGCCGGCGGTGTCGGTTGCAAAGTTGCTGGCTTCGGAGCGCGATTCGAGCGCTCCGTTCTGCGGTCATCGGCTGAAGTAGGCGGCTTTCCTTGCGCAGACGTTTGCCACCGAGTTCTGCCCATGCGCCGCCTGTGGCGGTCGTCTACGGATCATCGCCGCTGTTACCGATCCGGCCTTAATCCGAGGCTATCTAGAGGGAGTGGGGCTGTCGGCGTTGGCCTTGCCGAGGGCTCCGCCTCGGCCGCACCGCCTGACCCCCTGCTGGATTGTTTCCGGCGATAGCCGTATGGCTGGATATGTTCTGCATGGCCTCAATGGAGTTCCGGGTTGGCCATGATACGTACCGGCAGGCAGCTAAAAATCCGTACTCCGAGCACTCCCGAGCGACCCTGCGAGACGGAGAACGATTATCAGTGATCTTACAGGACCCTCGAGTACACTCTCGGAGCTTTGACGGAGTAGATAACGGTGCTTTATTTTTTTATACATGGGATCAGCCACCGATTCTCGGTCACGTTGTCCCCGGCTTTCTGACTAGCTATCACCCTACCGAGGGAGGCTAGAAGACCGGTAAGGCACCCTCATCGGGGTTCACCACCACGGATGGCCACCATCTTGCTTTGCCGATTAGCGGTGACTCGGGGAAGCACAATGTTGAGGTGAGTTACTAGCCGACGGCAAGGAGGCCGCAGTGGGGCATGGGTCCGATGAGCGGATGATTGAGGTCATCAGCGCGAATACTGTCGATTACTTCAAACTGACGTCCATCCGCTGGCCACGGTCGCTGACAAGCCGTTACAGCTTGAATTCTACGATCATGAACCCCGAGGGAGGCCTCATGATTGACCGCGATCCGCTGGAGGCCTTCTGGTAGGGCTTTGCCGTTGGTCTCCCGTAGGTAAGGGCGGGGTATAAGGGGCTGGGATTCTCAACATCTCGTATTTGAAGGTCAGGTAGGTCTGCGACAGGAGTCAAGATGAATGCATTTGCGCGAGCGAAACGTGAGTTTGATGAATCCTTAGGAAGTGCTAGAGATTTGTCGAATAGCCTTGTACCCGTTCATGGGAAGTCTAGGTGCGATATTCAGATCCGAGGCCAAAATGATTACCCGCTAGAGGAATACTACAAGTGGCAGTTCATCTACGCATTGATTCATAGTGGTTTATACACTAAAGACTACATTGGGACGGAGATACATTTCCCAAAAGGAAGCAAAGGCGCACGAGATCTGATAGTAGATGGTGCTATTTTTGATGATAAGGAATGGCTTCAGCGATACAACGACTATTGGCAATATCGGCACATCGATAATCTTCAGTGGCTCAATGATCATCTCCTCGCGATCATTGAGTTTAAACGTGGTGAGAAGGATATCGGACGAGTCTTCACTCGTCAAATCAAGCCGGCAATGCGGGAGAAGGATCCAAGTGATGCCTACGTGCTTGGGATGTACTATGACGAGGGTCGGCTTACTTTGTTTCATCGACGAGAGGGTAGGTATCTGCGCTATGACGAAAGAAAGAATGAGAAGGCCGAAAATAGCAAGGCTAACGAGCTGTCGCTTCACATGCCCGATCCGTACGATTTCATCCCCTCCTTTGGAGAACTTAGAGATCGTATTCAACGTCCCTCGTTGAATGATCGCTCAAATAGAGGTATTACTGATCTTGACGTAATTACATCCATCGCTGCGCAGCAAATGCGCGATGCTCTCTCCCACGTGCTCAGAACTCTCGATAAGGCTGGACTTGTCAACCAACGTGGATACGAGATTCTTATTCAGGTATCTGCACTTAAGATCTCGGATGAGAAGAGGAACGAGAGAAATCCTTCTACACCACTAACCTTTTTTGCAGAGGAGGATGAACTGTCCTTCGAGAGTCTTGAAGATCCGGCGATCCAGAGATTCATAGATCGGATGAAGAAGATCAAGGAAGCGGCACTTTCTCAATACCAAACATTACTCGATAGATGGGTCATCGATTGGAAAGACGTTGATCAGGTTCGTGTAGTAATATCCGTATGTCAGAGTTTTCAGGATTTCTCTTTTGTTCGATCTTCTAAAAGCGATCTCTATCAGCTGGTTTTTTATAACTTTGCGAATCAATTCCAACAACAAGAGAAGGCACAGTTTCTCACACCTCTACCTGTGATAGACTTTCTCGTCAGTATTGTGAACCCCCGAAACAACGAGACAGTGTTTGACCCTTGTTGTGGAATTGGAGACTTCCTCTCTCTAGCATTTGTCAACTCTCAGACCAAGACTTCTCCATGGCAGCTTGACGACGAGAATATCTATGGTACGGATGTCTCAGGTGACATGATAACTCTAGCCTCACTGAATATGATTCTGAATGGGGATGGCAGAGCACACCTCTTCCGGGTCTCAGACAAAGGATCCATTCTTTGGAAAATTGCCAATGGCAATCCTCCTACTCCTGTCAAGTTGATTCCAGAGCGACACAAAGGTGGGAACTGGGATGATTGGCCGGACAGGACATCCCTTCTCAAGTTCGATGTAATCCTGACTAATCCTCCGTTCGGCGAGGATCGCGCATACCGTCCCAACTCAGAATACGAACGCCAGCTAATCGAGGCCTATGAGGTCTGGTCTCTGGGTAGTGGAGATAGCATCGATCTTGGGGTTGTGTTCTTAGAAGCCTTTTTAAAACTCTTTTTCTGGGTCGGCTCGCTTGAGCAACAAGTGGAT
>JAPPEG010000158.1 GCA_028875345.1 Gemmatimonadota bacterium | reverse complement strand
CGGCCGCGGCCATGCCGATGGCCATGGGTTTTTCGCAGATGACGGCGCGGGCACCGCCTGCGGCTGCGGCAATGGTGGGTGCCGGATGCAAAAGGTGCCAGGTGCAGACGCTAACGATGTCGGGCCGGGCCTTTTCCATCATCTCTTCGATTGTGTCAAATTCCCGTGGGATGCCGTATGTGTCTACGTAGGTTTTGCGGGCCATGGGGACCGGATCGGCCACGGCGACCACCTCGACCTCGTCCACGAGATTGTAGCCTTCCATGTGGGCGTTACCGATGGAACCACAGCCGACGATTGCCGCAGTATAGCGTTTCATAGAGGATATCTCCTTGGAGAAAACGTGATAATGGGTGTACTATGGGACATGATTGGGACATAATAAAGGATAGGCATTAGGTTATCTTCAAGTCTGCAGGCCCGAAAGCTATCGCCAATTATGGAAACCCTATACGTCTCGCCTACTCTTTCCATCCCGCTTTCCGAACTGCGCTTCAAGTTTCGCCGCAGTTCGGGGCCAGGGGGACAAAACGTCAACAAGCTCAATACCTCTGTCGAGCTACAGTTTGACTTTGTCCACAGCGCGGTGTTCAGCGACGAACAGCGCCAGCGGATTGCTAAAAAGCTCGCCGCGCGGCTGAACAGCACAGGCGCGCTGGTGATTCAGTCAGAGCGATTTCGCACGCAGGGACGCAATCGCGCCGACTGCCTCGACAAGCTGGCCGCCCTGCTTGCCGAGGCGCTCAAGACGCAGCCCAAACGCAAAAAAACCAAGCCCAGCCGCGCCGCCCAAGCCCGTCGCCTCGACAGCAAGCGGCGTCATTCCGAGAAAAAAAAGAACCGCCAAACGCCTTTGGATTGAACGTTTGGCCCTATTGGTGCGTCAAAAGAAAGATAGTATTTGCGCATGTTCACTTGGTGTTCTATCTTAAACCTTAACGTGAACGTAAAAGTTTTTTCTCTGAAAATATTGAGGACTGATAATGAACGCACAAAAAAGAGAAACAATGTACTCGGCGACCGATCTCTACTGGCGCGACATAAAAGACGCCGAGCCACTCAGCCGCGAGGAAGAAGTTGCCCTCTTCAAGCTCGCTAAAGCAGGGGACGAAGAGGCGCGTCAGGCGCTGGTGCGGGCCAATTTGCGCTTCGTAGTTCGCGTCGCTCGCGAGTACCACGAGTCTGGTCTCTCGTTAATCGAGCTGATTTCCGAGGGCAATCTTGGGCTGCTAGAAGCCGTCCAGCGCTTCGACGAGACGCGCGGCTTTAAGTTCATCACCTATGCAGTGTGGTGGATTCGTCAAGCGATCCTCCGCGCCCTAGCCGAACACGGCAAAATTGCCCGCCCGCCGCTGAGCAGGGTCAGCGACCGTCAGAAGGTCGAAAAGGAAGCCGATGTCCTCGCTCAAGAGCTGGGGCGTGCTCCGACTGTTGAGGAAATCGCCGCTTGCGTCGATTTCTCGGCGGAACGCATTCGCAACGCCTTTGAGATGGGGCAGCCGGATCTGCCCTTGGACGCCCCGGCTTTTGCCGACAGCGAGGTGACGTTTGCGCAGACCTTTGTCTCGGCCGAGCCTAGCTCGCACGAACGCTTCGTCGAGGGGGAAATGCGCGCGGCTGTAGCCAATTGTCTGAAGGTGCTCGACGCCCGCGAATCCCACATCGTCCGCGCTTATTTTGGCCTTGACGACAGCGCGCCCAAGACCTTGGAGGAAATCGGCGAATCCATGGGCGTCACCCGCGAGCGCGTGCGGCAGTTGCGGAACAGGGCGCTGGAAAAAATGAAAGACGAGTGCGGCGGGCAGTTGGTGGAGTTTTCGAACAACTGAGCGGGCGCACGGCTCATTGCCGGGGGCTGTGTCGCGTCCTATTATTGAATATCCTTAACGAGAGGACGCGATGCTCCAGCTCCGGCAGAAATTATTGGTGCTCTACGCCCATTCTCCCGATTTACATAGCCAAACCGTGGCTTGGTCCCTGTACGATGGCACGGGCGAGGACCGATCCAGCAGCGGCGATAGCGAGGAACCGCCCTATGCTTCGGTGGTGGCGGCCATGCGAGACGGGTGGAGGGTGGTGCAGTTCCCCCAGCAGTACCCGGCCTATCCAGGCATGGAATACAACACGTCCTACCTGAAATACGAGTACATCCTCGAAAAGATGGAGGCAGTCGATGGCCGATAAGCAAGATCTCCTGAATACCAAGCAAATGGCGCAGTTTGTCGCCGATGGCTTTTTGCGCTTCGACGAATTGGTACCCGACGAGATCAATCGCGCCGCGTGCGCGGAGATGGAAGCCGGGGTCCCACGGGGCTGCGCTGGCGCGCCACTCGCCGAATTGTGGACCGATGCGGCGGTCGGTCAAGTTGTGCGTCTGCCCCAGATTCAGGGGATCATTCACAGCTTAGTCGGCCCCGGCTCGCTCTACGACCACCACGCCGTGCATACGGTTGATGCCCATCACGAGCACGGGCAGATCTGGCACGCCGACGCAATTATCGACACCCGGCTGCACTTTGACATCCAGTTCTTTTACTTTGCCCACGACACGCCGAGGGAGATGGGCGGTACCATGTTCCTGCCCGGCAGTCACTACCGCCGCATCAGTGAGTCGGACATCGCTCGCTATCAAAACTTCCTCGGGCAGATGCCGATGGTCTGCAAGGCCGGCACGGTGGCGGTGGCGCACCACGGCATCTGGCACTGCGCCCAGCCCAATCTAACTGGCCGCAAGCGCTACATGTTCAAGCTGCGGCTCAACCCCACGGTGCGGCAAAAGAAGCTGTGGAATACCGACGATATCGACGATGCGGAGATCCCCGCGTTGCTCAATGCCAACCATCGTTGGTATGGCAACGAGGTGCGCTTGGAGGTCGTCAATCGCATCAAGCTATGGCGCTTCTTGACCGGCGACGAGAACTACGATGTGTCCTACTGGCTGTCGCGGCTAGAGAACGCGCCCGAGAATGAGCTGCGAGCGGCGTGAACTGAAAGCGCTCCCATGCAAAAGCCGACCCAATAGCTGGGTCGGCTTTTTTGTGTTGACTGTATCGGCCTAGCAGTGCAGTGGCTTACTCTTCCAGAAGGCAAGAGCAATCCAGCGGCTCCGGACTCGTGAAAACCTTACGCGCCAATTTGTCTAAGACCGCCACATCGGTGTGCTGGCGCTCGCCGCGACCGTCGGAGAGCAAAATCGATCCGTGGCGCTGCCAGTTAGCCCAGGGGCCGGTAAAGCGCGGTTCGGCGTCGGCGGCCTCGCGGTAGAACGCCCATTGGGTCACTAACCGCGATTCTTGGTCGATCCAGACCGCGTATTTGTTCTGCGGAGTGACGCCGACGTCTTTGAACGTGAGTTCCAGCACTTCGGCAGGGCGGCCGTCCTCGGTGGCTTCTAGGCCCCGATAGTGCAGGGTGACGCCGGTGTCTTTGAGCTTGTAGGGCATGACCAGCCAGTACGAGTCGTTGATCCAGGCGCGGTAGCTGTGGTCGAGTTTGGCCGCAAGGGTGTCGGGATCGCTGATTTCCGCCCCAGCGACGAAGGCGCGGCCCTCTTTGCTGTGGATATTCATCAGCACCGTCAGATCGTCTTGCTCAAAGCGAATGTCCCCTGTCCACTTGTCCCACACGTGCAAGCGGAAACCGAAAAAGCGCCAAGTGATGTAGCGCGTGGCGTCCCAGTTGGCGCGGCCACCCATCGCAGCCATGACTTCGTCGGCTAGGGCGATGGCCTTGGGATCGGAACCGGCGGCGTTGAAGCCGGGGGCTGGGGGATTGTCGTCGGCGTGGGCTAGGCCGACGCAAAAGAAGAAGACTAGGAGTAAGCGCAACATAGGGATCCTTGCGGTTGCGGGTGGCTGGAGCGCGAAGAGTCTGCCGACTTCTTACGAATGATCAGGTAGAACCTCGGGTAGCAATTTTTCTAACTCGGCCAGCGGAGCTTCCAAGGTCTGGATGGCCTCGGTCCAGAACTGGGTATCTTCGAGGTCGCGGCCCAAGGCTCGACGGGCCACGCCCTCGGCGGTGTCGCTGCCGGTGAGGCGAAGGAATTCCTCGTAGCGGGGAAGAAAGTCGCTGCCCTCTTGTTTAAACATTGAATACAGGCCGCGACTGAGTAGGAAGCCAAAGGTGTAAGGGAAGTTGTAGAAGGTCACGCCGGTGATATAAAAGTGGAGTTTCGACGCCCAGAAGTAGGGGTCTTCGCCCCCCTGTGCGAGCGCGTCGCCAAAGACTTCGCGCTGGGTTTCGACCATCAGTTCTTTGAGGCGGCTGACCGTGAGTTCGCCGTCAGCGCGCTCCTCGTAGAGCTTTTTCTCGAACTGGTAGCGCACGGGGATGTCGAGTAGGAAGATCGCGCCGTGGCCAATCTCTTGGTCGAGGGCACTGGCCTTTTGGGTCGGGCTAAAGGAAGGGTCGGCGAGAATGCCCTCGGTGAGGATCATTTCGCCGAAGGTGGAGGCCGACTCGGCCAGCGTCATCGGGTCGAATTGGGCGTAGGTGCGCATGTCACGCATGATGTAGTTGTGGAAGGCGTGGCCGATCTCGTGGGCGAGCGTGAGCACATCGCCGAGGGTGTCGTTGTAGGTCATATAGACACGGGACTCGCGGGTCAACAGCGAGCCGGTGCAAAAGGCACCAGGCCGCTTGCCGGGGCGAGGTGAGTGCTCGATCCATTGGCGTTCATAGACTTGGTTGAGGAACTCGCCTAGGCGTGGGTAGGCCGCCGCAAAGGAGCGGGCGACGAGGTCCTGTGCCTCATTCCAAGAAAGCTGCCCTTGATCGGGCAGCGGCAGCGGCGCACCCAGATCGTACCAAGCGACGCCTTCGATGCCCATGAGCTGCGACTTGAGGGCGAGAATGCGGCGCGGCAGTTCGATTTGCTCGGCGATAGCCGCGAACATCGCGTCGAGGGTTTTGGGCGAGATCGACGCTTGAAAGCGAGCGACATCGAGAAAGTGGTCCACGCCGCGATGCTGGTTGAGGGTCAGCCGCGTCCCCGAGATGGCATTGAGCGCAGCGGCGGCGACGTCTTCCATGCTTTCCCAAGCCTGATTGCCGCCAGCGAAGGCGGCTTGGCGGACTCGGCGGTCGGGGTCTTCCATCAGGGCGCGGCGCTGCGACATGGGGCGGTGCTCGGTGCGGCCATCGGGAAACGCCATGTCGAATTCGAGCTTGCCGGAAATCGAGTCGTAGAGGCGGCCCCAAGCGTGGAGACCGTCAACGCCGAGGTCGGCCGAGAGCATTTCTTTCTCCGGACTCATGGTGCGCTGCGCGTCTTCGCGCTGGCGGCGGAGGAAGTGCCCGCAGTCGGCCAAGGCGGGCCGCTGGGCGAACGTGGCAAACATTTCGTCTGAGGCGTCCTTGAGTGCGCGCAAGAGTTCGACATCGAGCTTTTCGCTCTCGGCCGCTAGCAGGGCAAAGGAGGCCTCCTCGCGGGCGTAGTCCTCATTGCGGGCGTCCGCCGCAGTGAGACAGCCGAGGTAGGAACCTAGATGAGAGAGGCGGTCAGTCAGACCTTCAGTCAGGAGGAATATGGTCTCCCAGGTGTCGGCATTGTCTTCGGCAAGCGATGCTAGGGCGGCGGCTTGTTCGCGTGCCGTTGCAATGTCCCTTTGCAGTTCATCTTTGAATTGCCGCATGGCCGGGCCATCAAATTCAGCGAAATAGCTCGTCAGGTCCCAGTCCATGGCTGCTGGAGTAGTGGTCATGGGGCGTTTTCCTTGCTGTGATATAGCAATCCTAAAAATTATCCGCAGATGGACGCAGAATGGTCATCATAGATTGTTCGCGCTCATTTGGGATTGCTATAGGATGCTGTAGATGCTGGGTAAAAATAACAGTGCCCTCTGGCACAAAGGCAAATTGATCTCTAAACGGAGGTCTCTCTATATTGGTCACTTCCATCCCGTCCGCTTATTTGCAGAGGTCTACGATGCTCAAGTGCGCAACTTCCCTGTGGTCGGCCGATCTGGCCAATCTCGCGGCTGATATCCGGCGCGTCGCACCCTATTCGGAACGCTTCCATCTCGACGTGGCCGATGGCCATTATGCGCCGACGATGCTGTTTTTCCCAGATCTGGTGGCGGCACTGCGCCCGCATACGGATCGACCCTTTGAAATGCACCTGATGACCACCGATCCGGCCGCGTGGATCGACCCCTTTGCCGAGGCGGGTGCCGACGCCATTATCATCTGCTTTGATTCGGCCGCTAACCCGGGTGCCGTGCTGGGGGCGATCAGGGCGAGGGGTCTTCAGGCCGGGGTTTCGCTGTTGTTGGAGGAGGATCTCGACCTACTTGATCCCTATTGGCCACTATTGGATGTGTTGACGCTGCTGAACACGGCTGCCGGGATCAAGGGTGCCGATATGGACCCGCAGGCACCCGCTAGGATCCGCCGGGCTAGGGATGAGATCGACCGGCGCGGCTTGGCGACAGTGGTGGAGGCCGATGGCGGGATTCGCCGCCACACTGTGCCGCAAATTGCGCGAGCCGGTGCCGATTATATCGTCCCTGGCTCGCTGATGTTCAAAGAAGATCCAAGAGCGATGCGCGCGTGGTTGGCCGGGCTTAGGTAGAATAAGCTAGACGCGTCCTATCACCCTATAGCAGCTTACAGCCTTCCAGCTCTTTGGTACTCAGGCGGATGCCGCCGGCGCGTAGCCCGCGCACTGGATATTCGCTGATGGGGAAGACCTCGTTGAGCTTGCGGAGGCGCGGCTTGGGCTTGTAGGCGAGGGCGATCTGTTTGTCGGAATCGGTGGTCAGCTTGAGTACCTTGCACTCGGCGGGCACGAGATCGTAGCTGCGGCCTAAGATGAACTTGTCGATTGTGCAGCGCTTGATGTAGGAAGCACCGGCTTTGTCCTTATAGACGACGGTGAAAACAAGGTCTTTGTCGATCAAGCCGCAGTAGAGCATGCCCTTGCCGACGAATAGCTTGTCCGGCGCGTGGACGACCGAGTAGGTGCCGTCCTTGCGGATGGCTAGCACAGCGTCGTAGAGCGATACGTCGCAGAGGGTGGTGCCGCTGATTTGGTGGCCGAGATAGCCGGTCTTTTTGTCGTAGCGGAGCTTGAGGTTGCGATTGGCAGCCGAGCGCGCATCAACTCTTTCGATTTCCACGATTTCGGTGCGGCGCGGGAATTGGCCGCGGTATGTGTCGATGAGGTCTTGGAGAAAGGCGATGGTATAGGGAATAATGCCATCCAAATGTTTCTTGATCTGGCGCAGTCGGGCGCGGATCTCCTTCATCTCTTTTTCAGCGCGATTGATGTCGTAGCGCGAGATGCGGCGGATCGGGATCTTGAGCAGGGTTTCGATATCGTCGTCGGTAATATCGCGTTTGAGCTGCGGGGCAAAAGGCCAAAGCCCAGTGCGCACAGCCAAGGCGACTTCGTTCGTGGTGGTCTGCTCCTCAATGGCCTTATAGATGCGGTTTTCGATAAAGATTTGTTCGAGGGTCTTGGCGTGGAGCCTGTCGTTGAGTTGCTCGGCTTCGAGGTGCAACTCGGCCTTGAGGGTATCGACGAGGCGATCGACGTTGTGTTGCAGGACTTCAGTGGCGCTCATCACTTGAGGCCGATTGTGTTCGTTGATCAGCATCAGGTTGGCCGAAAGCGACAACTCGCAGTCGGTGAAGGCGTAGAGTGCATCCACGATCTCCTCGGTGTAGGTGCCGCGCGGCAGCTTGATTTCGATCTCGACGTTTTCGGCCGTGTAGTCGGAGATGGTGCCGATTTTGATCTTGTTTTTGCGCGCAGCGTCTTCAATGGAGGCGATGAGTTGTTCGGTGGTGGTGCCGAAGGGCAGTTCGCGGATGACGATGCGCTTGGGGTCGGCAGTGTCGAGCCGGGCGCGGACTAAGACTTTGCCATTGCCGTCGTTGTATGCGGAGAAATCAGCTAGGCCGCCGGTGGGGAAATCGGGACGGAGCTGGAAGGGGCGGTCTTGCAAATAGGCGATTTGGGCTTCTAACAGTTCAATGAGATTGTGCGGCAATATCTTGGTCGCTAAGGTGACGGCAATGCCTTCGGCACCTTGGGCCAACAGTACCGGGATCTTGGCGGGGAAGACCACTGGCTCCTGATTGCGACCGTCGTAGGAGTCGATGTAGTCGGTCAGGGCCTTGTTGAAGAGCACCTGTTTGGCCAGTGGCGTGAGCCGGCACTCGATATAGCGGGCGGCAGCGGCTTCGTCGCCCGTGTAGATGTTACCGAAATTGCCCTGTTTTTCGATGAAGAGGTCTTTGTTGGCCAACAACACGAGCGCGCCGTAGATCGACTGGTCGCCGTGTGGGTGGTACTGCATGGTCTGTCCCACTACGTTGGCGACCTTGTGGAATTTGCCGTCGTCGATCTTGTGCAGTGCATGGAGGATGCGGCGCTGGACGGGTTTGAGCCCGTCGTCGATGTGCGGAATTGCACGGTCCCTGATGGAGTAAGAAGCGTATTCGAGGAAGTAGTTGTTGTAGAGACTGTCGATATAGGCCATTAGACTAGGTGCTCCATAATGTAGTCGCGGCGGTTGGGAGTGTTCTTGCCCATGTAGAAGGAGAGGGTCTCGGGGACGGTGTCGAGCGAGCGGACGCCGACTTTGACTAACCGCATGTCGCCGTTGATAAACTGGCCAAACTCCTTGGGGGAAATCTCGCCAAGGCCCTTGAAGCGAGTGATTTCCGCGTTGCCTTTGAGTTTCTTTTCGGCGCGTTGGCGATCGCGCTCATCGTAGCAGTAGTAAGTCTCTTGTTTGTTGCGGACCCGGAAGAGCGGCGTTTCGAGGATATAGACGTGACCCGAGGTGACTAGCTCTTCGAAATAGGTGAGGAAGAAGGTCATCAGGATATTGCGGATGTGGAAGCCGTCAACATCTGCGTCGGTAGCCATGACGACTTGGTTGTAACGCAGGTTGTTGATGTCTTCTTCGATCCCGAGGGCCATCATCATATTGTAGAGTTCTTCGTTTTTGTAGATGGAGGCGCGGGTTTTGCCAAAAAGGTTTTGCGGCATGCCCCTGAGGGTGAAGATGGCTTGGGTCTCGGGATCGCGCGAGGATACAATGGAGCCAGCGGCCGACTGCCCTTCGGCGAGGAAGATAGTCGATTCTTCGCCGCGCTTCTTGTCGCCTTTATGGTACTTGCAATCCTTGAGTTGGGGGATTTTGATCTCGATGCGGCGCGCCGCTTCCTTGGCTTCCTTTTTAACCGCGTTTAGCTCCTTGCGCAGCTTTTCGTTGTGGATGATGCGCGCTTCGAGCTTTTGCGCGGTCTCGCGGTTTTTGTGGAGGAAATCGACAATGGCTTCGCGGGTCTCGTTGACGATCCAGCCGCGGATGTCGGTATTGCCCAACTTGTTTTTGGTCTGCGATTCAAAAACCGGCTCCTTGACCTTGACGGCGACGACGCCAAAGGCCCCGTCGCGCACATCGACGCCGTTGAAGGATTTCTTGTAAAACTCGTTGACGCCTTTGAGCACGCCCTCGCGGAACGCGCTCTGGTGAGTGCCGCCGTCGGCCGTGTACTGGCCGTTGACAAAGGAGCGATGGGATTCGCCGTAGCTATCGACGTGCGTGAAGGCAAATTCGAGGTACTGGCCCTTGTGGTAAGCGGGCGGGTAGAGAACCGAACCGCCGGCCTCGCTTTTGAGGAGGTCGAGCAAACCCTGTTTGGACTCGAATTTTTGGCGGTTGAAATACAGGCGCAGACCTCGGTTGAGGCAGGCATAGTTCCACAGCCGGCGCTCGACGAATTCGTGGTTGAAGTCGTATTCGCCAAAGATGTCTGGATCGGGCAAAAACTCGACGTACGTGCCGTCGGGCTCGTTGGGCGCACGGCTTTTCTTTTGCTTTTTCAGTTCCCCGCGCTCAAAGAGCACTTCGGCGCACCGACCGTCTCGGTAGGAGCGGACGACGAAGTGGGCCGAAAGCGCGTTGACGGCCTTGGTGCCGACGCCGTTGAGCCCCACGCTGAACTGGAAGACGTCGTCGTTGTATTTGGCACCGGTGTTGATGACCGAGACGCACTCTACTACCTTGCCGAGGGGAATGCCGCGGCCGTAGTCGCGGACTTGGACTAGCCCTTGATCGATCTTGACGTCGATCTGCTTGCCACAGCCCATGATGAACTCATCGACGGCATTGTCGATGACCTCCTTGAGCAATACGTAGATGCCGTCGTCGGGATCGGCACCCGAGCCGAGGCGGCCGATGTACATGCCGGTCCGCAGGCGGATGTGCTCGAGTGAAGAGAGGGTTTTGATCTTGCTTTCGTCGTACGTGGCCTTGCCGTTGGCGCGGCCGTTGGTCAGAGTCTTAGCCATTGCTTCCATAAGAGGTTTATATGTAGAACGAGCCGCGATTCCTGGGGGAGGGACGCGCGCCCGGCGGACAATGGGAGACTTAAAATGCAGGAGAGAGCAGAAGCATCAGAGGGGAGCAGGAAGGGGAGTCGCTCTCCTTGGTGCAACTACTAATTTAAGAAATTCTCCACCTGTTTAATATAGTGAACATATATGCAGTTGTCAATCAGATGCGGGTGTGGGTAATGCGTCAGTTTGAACATAAATTTTTTTGAAATTACAAGAAAAATCCCCGTGCTAAATCTATTAGTGCAGGGGTTTTTACCTTATAGATAAGCTGGCAAGTTTATGGCACGCTTTTATTTTTATGCACACGTGTTATATTTTGATTTTTTCGGGTGAGTTCAAACTGACGCACTACCCAGGTGCGGGTAGCTGAGGTGCCGTAGCTGCTTTTTCGTATCCCTTGGCCGACAATGGTGTTGCGGAGGCGATACGCTTGGGCATATCGCCCAGTTGGAGTGGATACTGAGGATAAATGCAGTCTATATTGTCTAACTCGCCTAATTACAAGGAATTAGAGAATACCAATGGCGGCTCAGCTTATCTGGCGTACTTCTTGGCATGTTTTTCGCTTTTGTTCTCGCTGAAGCCTCAGCCGTGCTTCAAATCATCAGCAGTATTTAAGACATGGGAGCCAACAGAAGGCCGGCTGTTGCTGCCATTTCTGCTGTGTCGCATCTCAACCGGCTACAAAACGTAACCCAAGGAGGAACGCACTATGAAGCTCAGAATCGTATCGAAGCCTTTTGATGGCTATATGTCGCCGGCAATGGCGGGTGTCAAAAAAAGGACTAAATGTAGCTGCTGCTGCTGCTGTGGTGGTGGCGGTGGCGGTGGCGAAAACTAAGTAAGCTTATTTGAACTAAACGCTGTTGGATGAAAAACAAAAGCCGCTATTGCACATCATCGTAGTGAATCCTTATCGCGGCTGAGGCCAAGCGGTATTTGGTATTGTCCTGCCCGTAGCAGTCTATATTCGTTGCTGCGGGCAGGTACTTAACCCCACTTGAGGTAAATGACCTGATTTCTGCCGTGTAAGTTGCATCAACAGTCCACGATCAACTGTCTCCGGCAGGGCAGCAGAGCACAGCAACCTAAGAAGGAATGTCCATGGAAGCTCAAACTGAACTCATTAGCAAGAAATGTCGCTTCGTACTCAATTGCTCACTCAAGTTCATTTTTTGTGGCGAAGATGAGATCTTGGTTCTACACGGCGTGAGATCCAAATTCAACCAGACAATAAGAGATGAGGGCAGAACCCACCTTCTAGGACGGGTACTCCGTCGTTTGGCATCGCCAGCTTCTCTGCAAGACCTTCAAGAGCAAAAGGTAATTGAGGAAGGAGAGCTTGAAGATGCAGAAGAGCTCCTCGCGACCCTAGTTTCCCAAGGGTTTATCTCACCGGCCAGTGAAAACCCTATCGCAAGCTATTTGAATGCTATCGTAGGCGGCAACCGAAATCTCGATAAAGTCTGCATTGGCATCGTAGGAGCAGGCTACCTCGGTAGCCGCGTGGCGTCAGAACTCGCAAAAATTGGGATCGGCCAGATGCATATTCTGGACGACCGATACATCGAAAAGGTTGCGGTTGATCAGGCTCAATTTAACCTGTCCCCGACTTATATTGAAAAGGGACAACCTTACGTTGAGTGCTTGAATTCTCATCTGTCAGAGCTCGGTTACGACCGTCTTAAGACGATCAAAGAACCCTATCACAATCAAGACGCCTTAGAAAGCTTGTTTAGTGCTACAAATTTTGTCGTCGCCACCTCCGAAGTCTTCTCTTCCCATCTCTTTCATACCATAGATATAGCAGCACTTTCTGCCGACAAGCCGTGGATGTCCGCATTTATGGACGGAAGTGAAGCCTGCATTGGCCCTGTTTATATACCTGGAGAAACGTGCTGCTACAACGAATTCGAAATCCAATCGGAAGCTACCTTGTCCATCCAGCGCAGCGAGTACTATACCTACAAAGAGGAAATGAATAAGAATGGCCTTTACAGTCATCAATTTGTCTTTCCACCCTACGCTAGCATAGCCGCTGGCTTTGTGGCAGGTACCGCCTCGTCTTTCCTTTTGTCCGGGAAATCTTCCCTGATTGGCCGATGCTTCCGTATCAACTTTGAAAAGCCCTACGTCGATTACGAAGAAATCCTGAAACTACCCAGATCTCCTACATCTGTTGATATGCGCAACGGTTATAGACAGATCTTTCTCTAAACACCTTACGAATCTGAATGGAGTGTAAAATGACCGTCGAACCACCTCATATTGCTCCAGACTTCTTCGCGGAGTACATCCAGATGTTTCTGGAATCACCGATGATACCTTCTCCGCACAGTATTGAGTTGAGCCACTCAGCAACTTCGGATTACCTTCACCGACAAGTCAGATCAAAGCCGCATCTAGCTGAATTGTACCACGAAAACTCAAAACTGAGCCCTCATTCAACCCTTCGGGTTCCCTCTGATACATCAACACTTGAACAGGTACGTCGGTGGTTTTTTGAAACTGCCTATCGCGTTGATGAAGAAATCTTGGTCAACAACGGCTCTGGTTTGAGAATCTCCTATGACCAACTCTCTGAGTGGCTTCAAGGTCCACTGAAACTCTTTTCCCAACCGGGGTCTATGACCAACCTGCTTTATGCAACCGATCTGCTCGTGCTGCAAGATGGAATACTCTTCCGCGTAGTTCCAGAGTCAGACTACCTTTGGATTGAGTATGAAGTGCAAGATGAAGCAACCCTTTTACCCGGCCTGTTCTGGAGGTCTCCTCCTGTACGCATTGAAGAGTGTTCGACAATGTTGATCGTCGTTGCCTGTCCTTGGCGATATATGCTCCTCTACGGTCCTAGAGGTTACCGCCACACCTTGTTTGATATCGGGCGGCTGCTGGGATACTTGCAAAATTGGTACGAATCCTACGGACACCCAGTCACCGCCCATCAGGACTTCCTCGACACAAAAGCAGACGAATTTGCACAAGCCGACGGCGTAGAACGGTCTGTTTACGCCCTTCTTACCTTTTCACCCAGCAACGCGGATGAATAGATAATGGCAATCAGAGAGGGAAGATCCGTCGCAGTAGAAATACCGGATTCAGAGCCTACTACTATAGAGGCAGTACTACTGCAAGAACTGGAAGAGTTAGATCCTCAGGAGCAGCGGGTTTTATGTGGATTTTTGAAGCGCATCAAACGGAACAGAGTGGTCAAAGGACAGATGGACGAATTGGCCGTAGTAGTAAACGGGCTGAAAGACTATCCAACGGAAGATGAGTGGCTGTCCTCTGAAAAGGTAAATGAAAAAACCGCGCCAGATCTGCACAAAGAATTCGTCTGGGCAGAAAAAATCCAACTGGAGACAAAGCTGCCTCCCATCGCTGAGTCTATTTCGGAAGTGATCAACAGTCGCACTTCGGTCCGAGACTTCAAGAGAACGGCTCTGTCGCTCGAAAAACTGAGCGCATTGTTGAATCATTCCTGCGGTGTACGGGACACCATAGCGGCGTATAATCGCCGCGACATTACGCTACGCAATTTTCCAACCCCTGGTGGACTGCAATGTAGCGAATTTTATCTCGTAGCCAATGAAGTAGAAGACGTCCCTCAAGGGTTATACCATTACAGTGCCACGCAAAACTATCTAGAATTGCTTGAACGGGGAAATTTTCGTTGGCGCGTAGTCAATTGCTGCTCTCAGCACGAATGGTTAGCCGAAGCAAGCGTCGTCATTTTCATCGCCTCCGACGTATCGCGACTTACATGGAAATACGGTGCCTATAGTTCGTATCGGTTAGCTCATTTGGAGACCGGCGTTGTGGGCCAGAATCTGCATCTTGTCGCCACAGCTCTTGAGTTAGGATCATGTATGGTATTCGGCTTTGACGATGAAGATACAGACTCCTTATTGGGTCTAGATGGACTCCAAGAGTTTACAACCCTACTAGTTGCTGTTGGAAATAAAATAGACAGAAAATCGCTTCTGCAAAAATTCACCGATAGAAATAGATGAGGGAGTCGCATAAAATGATATTCTCAAACCAAATTATCTGGCTTCGCAGTTTCGTCGCACTCTGGGGTGTCGAGTGCAAATTGTTCGTGCGTCAGCCTACTGCCGCCTTCTTTACATTTGTATTCCCCGTTTTACTCTTTCTCTTGTTCGGCTCTATCTTTGGAGAGGCTCCAATGTGGAACCGCCCTGATGTGCGTTACATAGATTTTTACGCCCCAGCACTCATGGCTGCATATATCGGCCAAGCTGGTCTGATTAGCCTCACTAACTTCTTGGCTGAATACCGTCTGATCGGCATCCTCAAACGCTATGTCGTCAGCCCGTTTTCTCTTGGATTTTACCTCTGCGTCCATATCGCAATGCAGGTAGTAATATTTATTATTTCTGCCGTTATTTTGTTTGTTGTTGCAGAGAGTGTCTTCAACATCCATTTTCGTGGACATTGGGCTATTGTCCTGTTTGTGGGTATGGTGTGCATTGCCTGCTTTTTCGCTTTGGGTTTCTTGGTAAATGGGCTTTCCAAGTCTCCAAGAAGCACCCATGTCTTAGGCCAATTTTTGTTTCTCATTATGTTTTTCATATCGGGCGCTACCCTTCCTCGACAAGCGTTTCCAGATTGGCTACATACTTTAAGCTGGTGTTCCCCTTTGACCCATGTCGTCACGACCTTCTCCGGTGTATGGCTCGGGGATCCTATAGTTCAGTATGTAAATTCATTGATGTTTCTTACAGTCATAACCATATTGTCGTACTTAGTCGCTATTCGAACATTCAAGTGGGAGGTATAAAATATTCACCATGCCTTCTCTAAAATTGCATTTTACCGACATCAACCCTCATCGAGAAATTTTGCCTAATGTGATGAGTGAGATAGAAGGCCGAGCAATCAGAGAAATGTTATCTTGGTATTCTCCCAACGGCCCGATCCGACATTCGGCCATTTACAACGGAGGAGCTGGGATTTCCCAAACCGTCGTCACTAATAATGACTACTGGAATATTGACCAAGTCATACGCCAAATGGCAAGCCTGCCTTCCCTAAACTTGGCATTGAACTTTTCTGTACTCGCAGGGGGCAAGGGATTTGATCCTTCGTCGTCTTTTCTGTCTAGCTTGGGAGAAAGCATTGAAAGGATGGCTGGGGTCTTCGCTTTCTTCAAAGAGGACTTAGATATTTGTAATGGATCCTATAATTCTCTACAACAAGCTGGTCGAAATGCTATTGCACCTGAAGCACTTCCTTTATTTGCAGACGAGCAATATGCCTCCGCTGATTTTTTCTTTCAGCCCTTTACTGACGATACTGAATTTAGCTGGATTAAAGGACGCAAGCTCATTAGCCAAGAAGAAATCTGGATTCCGGTGCAGCTCGTACTCTTCTTTTATATTCCATCCATTGAAGAAGCTAGAATCGGCTATTCGTCTTCTTCCGGCATGGCCTCTCACATAAATGAAGCCTTGGCCATCATCGCTGGGATAATAGAAATAGTCGAGCGTGATGCCTTGATGGTGTCTTGGTACGCAAATATCCCGCTGCGCCGCATAGAAGTTGATAGACCGCTCTCTTCCAAGAAGGCCAATAGAGTATTAGAACATATAAAGACACTCTCTGGTGATGTAAATTTTTGGTTGCACGATGTCGGTTTTCCCGAGTTGCCTTCTATTTCGGCTACCTATCTAGCGCCTTACTACAGAAAATTTGCCTATCAAACTGGATCGGCAGCAGGAGTAGATGGAGAAGAGGCCTTCTACCAAGCCTTACTAGAATATGGGCAATCTGAGCTACAATTGAAGTCCGCTATGTTGGCACATCAGCGACAATCGATGAAGGCTATAGAGTCTGTATTTGACAGTCCACCCGACAAGCCGCTAGCCGAGATGCGGACATTTTTGGAACCTATCGGCTATTACGGGCATGCTGAACATGGCGGACGATTGAAGGATTTTTTTCATAGTGATGACACCGTGTTTTTATCGGCATTGCCAGATATAAAATTCAAACATTCAGAAGAACGATTAGAATATCTCAAGGAGATTCTAAGACGATACGATATAGATCCTATTGTCATAGACTGTTCTCACAGTCAAATGTCGCAGGTGAAGGTAGTAAAAGTATTCATCCCCGAACTAGTACAGCATCATATAAGCGCATATCCTTACTTAGGTCATCCGCGGATTTATGAACTTCCTATGAAAATAGGTTTGAAGGATAAGCCACTTGCATTCAAAGATCTCAGGCTAGGGCCTGTTCCCTTTCCCTAAATCTCGTTGAGATATATGTTCTGCTTTGTTTTTGTCTTATCATACTTTAGCACCCTTTATACAGTATATGCGGGTTTATACTTAATAGGTAGATGGGTACTATCTGAAAAAAGTCTGGATGCAACTTTGGATCGCTGCGATTTTGTCGTACCTCTGGCGTCTTTGATAGGTACTCTGATCGTAATTCTGAGTGTGTGTGATTCGGCTATCCACATTTTGCTATCGGCTTTTGAATGGCCTATGTGGTTCGGCCTCTCAATGCCCTTATCGCTCGTCGTTGCGATTTTTGTCAGTGTAGGTACGGGCACTGCCTTTTATTACGCAGAGATCATTGCAGCGCAGGTGTGGTTAAAACTACGGGTGAGAAATAAGCCGGCAGAAGAACACTGGATGTTTGGGGATGCCAAACGCATAGTCAGACAAGGACAAAAATTGCCTATAGGCCTTTTATTGATCTGCATATTGGGTGAAGTCATTCTAGAGGAGATACTGTGGAGGGGTTATTTGGTTTCTTATGCTACCGATGTTCTAAACATATCTGTACATTACGCGATCATTATCTCATCTTTAGCATTTGGAATGAATCACCTAGCCTATGGCTTAGCAAATGTGATCTCTAAAACTCTGTTTGGTATAATTTTAAGTCTTATGTATCTAGCCTCTGGTAGTCTTTTGCCATGCATACTGTGTCATCAGGTCTTTAATCTTATGGTTTTTAGAATTCGCATCGAATGGCAATCATGACCTCAACTTCGAATTTCTCATCTCCAGCTAGTGACTATCGAGAGCAAACACCTGTTTTGCAGATAAATGACTTGCGTAAAAGCTATGGTAAGCTTGTTGCTGTTCAAAACGCAAGTTTTACCATATATCCACAACAGGTCTTTTGTTTGGTAGGGCCCAACGGAGCGGGTAAAACGTCTATCATAGATTGCATCGTAGGCTTGAAAAAGCCTGACTCTGGAGACGTTCACTTGTTTGGCGAAAGAATCCCAGATCTGCGACGGCGCAAGGACATACGCAGCAGAATCGGCATTCAGTTTCAAGAAGACTCTCTCTACAATGACATTCGGGTCGGAGAAGCGCTACGCCTTTATGCGAAAATGTATCAGGATCCTGTTGACCCTGATGAGTTGATAGACATTTTTGAGTTGCAACGCCAACAGAAAACGGCCTACAAAGACCTGTCAGGAGGAGAAAGACGTAGGCTGCTCATTGCCATTGCCTTAGTGGGCAAACCGGCGCTACTGATCCTCGATGAGCCGTCGAGTAACTTGGATCCGCATTTGCGCCGGCAACTCTGGGATGTCCTGAATCACTATTGCAGTCGGGGCCTTACCATTGTCATGACCACCCACAACATGAAAGAAGCCCAGCAATACAGCGATGTGGTTTGCGTGGTAAACAAGGGCGAAATCATTGCCTCTGGCTCAGTACCGCAACTACTCGAACAGTTTCAATTAAACCTCAAAGTGGAGGTAGAAACCGAAGTCGATCCCGAAACCTTGGCAGACTGTCCTGGAGTAACCCACGTCGACGGCAATTCTCAAGGCGTGTCCATATATGGTAAGGATGAGGTATTTAGGGAGGCAGTTATAGATTGTCTTAACAGCTTGGGCATACATCAATTTTCTGTAAAAACCGCGGATCTTGAAGATGTGTACTTATTCGCCACGGGAAGCCGATATATGCGCTATGGTCAAAAAAACGCAAAAAACGGTCAGGGCATCGAATCTGAAGCTCCTTTCGTCGAAGGCAAAGAGTTTCTTCAGCAGGCAATTGATTCCTTCAGCCCTGATCAACTATATGAGGCACAGAAACTGTTCGACCGCGCTCGCCAAGACGGCCATCACGAGGAATTTGCACTGTATTACCTAGCTTTGTGCGAATACCGCTTCGCTACGCTCTTTGCCGCCACTCCTGGCGAACAGGCCGAGAGCATCAACCGAACCATAGAGCACCTCAAAGAGGCTATTGAGTTAGAAGACAACTTCAGCGACGCCCATGCCCTCTTAGCTAGCGCCTATGGTCAAAAGCTCGGCTTGAAACCCCACTTGGGCATGGCGTTAGGCCCTGAGACTAAAAGGGTTCTTGAAAAATCTAAGCGACTTGATGGCAACAATCCCCGCATTGTTCTAATAGATGGAATGAGCGACTACTATACTCCTGCTATGTTTGGCGGCGACAAGAAGCGAGCCATCTCTAAGATGGAGCAGGCCCTTGAGTTGTTCGCTAAAGAGGAAGTCCGCGATCCCTTGCAACCCTCTTGGGGCTACGACGAAGCCTGTGCTCAATTGGGTATCATGCGTCAAGATGCCGGAGATATTGAGGGTGCAAGGGAAGCCTTTGTCAAAGCCCTTGAAGTGAATCCTAACAACGGCTGGGTGAAATCCCAGTTGCTACCGGGATTGGATAGTTAATCGCGCTGGATAAGAATGTTCTCCTGCAATTCACCTCTCTCCCGCTATTAGCCGGGCCGTATCGCCGTTGGTCTAAATGGAATAGCACAGAGATGGGCTTCAGGATATCATAGAGCACAAAAGCACCCTATTGCTGGAGACTGTTATGCGTTCGCTAGGGCTGGTTTCACTTTTTAGCATCTGTTTCTCTTTGCCGACCTTGGCGCAGAGCACGGCTTTCGTCCAAGGACAGGTCGTCGATGAAACAGAACGACCAATGGCCTTCGTCAATGTCCAAATCGTCGACACCACCGACGGCGCAGTAACAGGACGCGATGGCCGCTTTGCCTTTTCCACTCAGCACCTTGGCCCACGCGACCTAAGTGCTTCCTTCATCGGCTTTGAACCTGCTCGGAAGACCCTGCACTTGACTGCGGGAGATACCACAACGGTGCACTTGGTGCTGCGGCGCATTCTCATTGAACTTGGTGAAACCGTCGTCACTGTTAGTACCTATACCACCGGAGAGGATGAAACCGTTACTCTGGCCCCCTTAGATGTGGTTACAACGCCTGGGGCTTCCGCCGATATTTTTCGCGCCTTCAAAACTTTTCCCGGCGTTGCCACCGTAGATAATGGTGCCGGTCTTTTTGTTCGGGGGGGCGATGTGAGCGAGACCGCCATCTTGCTCGATCAAGCTACGGTGGTGCATCCCTACAAATACGAATCTCCCACTGGCGGAGTATTCGGCACGATTCCTCCTTTTATGGTGCAAGGTACGGCCTTCTCCACCGGTGGTTTCTCCGCCCGCTACGGCAATGCGCTTTCTGCGGTGCTCGCGATGGAGAGCCTAGACATGCCTGTACAACAGAGCTATACGCTTGGCTTGGGCCTTGCTGCTGGTGCTGTGGGCCTCGACTTGCCCCTTATTGACGATAAGCTCGGCCTGCGCTTTACGGGGAATCGCAGCTTTACCGATCTCCTGTTCCGCGTCAATGGTCATCGCGACAAATTCGTTACTACTCCGCAGGGGCACGACGGCAATATCAATCTGATCTACCAATATTCGCCTACCGGACGTCTCAAGTTCTTCAGCTTCGACGCGGGTGACGAGATCGGCGTACAGGTTACAGAACCTTCGTTTGACGGTCTTTATCGAAACCGCACTGATAGAGCCTTGCACAATCTCCAGTGGACGGATGTATGGGCCGATTGGTTTATACAGACCAGTGCTTCGCTCAACCAGTACAAGACTCGGCGGCAATTGGGCAACCTAGACTTGGCTCCCCGCGACTGGACCGGCAAAATTCGCACAGACTGGGAACGCGTCCTCGGTACCTTCGGAATCTTGCGCCTCGGTGCTGAAATGGAGCACGCTGACAATCGATTCGTGGGCCGCATTCCCCAGGGTGATGTCCTCGACCCCGAGGCAGAGGTTTTTGAACTCGACACTTCCTACGGCGCCCGGCGCACTGGTGCCTACTTTGAGGCCGATTTCAAACCCGTGCGCCGCATCGTCGCCAATGTCGGTATGCGCGCTGACCACCACAATCTAGCCGGCGATTTTGTCATCGATCCGCGCCTGTCTGCACGATACCAGTTCTCAGAAGACACAAATGCCCGGCTCGCTTGGGGCATCTATCACCAATTCCCCGCCCCATTTGAATACAATCCCACCAGCGGCAACCCCAATCTGGGCCCCCAACGCGCCCAACACTGGATAGGCGGCCTGCACCACGAACGCGGGCAACTTCTAGTACGGCTGGAGGCTTACTACAAACCCTACCGCGATCTGGTGCTGGATGACGCCGACCTGAATCTTGCAAATGCAGGTAGCGGACGGGCCTCTGGAGTTGACTTCTTTTGCAAGTACGGCGCTTTTCTCAATACCCGTTTGAGCGGGTGGATGGCCTATAGCTTGCTGCGATCGCGCCGATTGCAGGTGCGCCATCTAGAGTTTGAGATGCTCCGTGAAGAAGCCCCTTCGCCGTTTGATATCACGCACAATCTGACCTTGGTCACAAAAATGCAGATCGTCCGCACCCTCAGCGGCGGCCTGACCCTGAGATACGCCACCGGCCGACCCATCACGCCAATTGTCGGTGCCGTTCCCGTAATAGACAAAAGCTACTACCTGCCCATAGAAGGACCCATTGGTTCAGAACGGCTACCGTCCTTTCAACAGATAGATGGGCAGTTGAGCTATGTGCATTTCTTTGGCTCCGGGCACCAAGCGGTCTTCTACTTGGCGGTCAACAATCTGCTCAACCGCACCAATGTGCTCGATTATGATTACAGCATCGACTATACCCAGCGCCAGCCACGCACCACGCTCTTTCGCCGGTCCATTTACTTTGGCACCACTGTCTCCTTGAACTATTGGCCTTAACCAAAGGGGTTATTTATGATACGCTTTCTGCTCTCACTCGCTTTCATTTTCTCGATCACCTATCCCTCCCTCGCCCAATCCGGTGACAGTCTTATCGTCAGTGGAAGACAGATGCTGCAAGCCGGTGAAAGTGCGAATGACCTCGACTCTATGTATGCAGCTAGAGCGACGTTTGAGCGCGCCCTAGCCGACACGGGGCTGGTGGTGTGGGGTCACTACTACATCGCTTTGACCGATTACCGCATTGCTGGCCTATTAGAGGGAGAAAGCAAAGACCCTTCTGAACACCTCAATGCCGCTGTCGATCACTTGAAAAAGGCGACCGAGATTGATCCACAAGCAGCCGAAGCATATTCCTTGCTGTCGAGCGTGTACGGGTGGCAAATCGGCCTGAGCCCTATGAAAAGCATGCTCTTGGGCCCCAAATCAGGAAAGGCCATCCAGAAAGCCAAGCAACTCGCCCCCGACAATCCGCGCGTGGTATTAAGCGCGGCTATCAGCGATTTTAATACCCCCGAAATGTTTGGTGGAAGCAAAGAAAAGAGCCTGCAAGGGCTCCAGCGCGCCGCCGAACTCTTTGCCCAAGAAGAGCCGACCGATCCCATACAGCCAGTATGGGGACACAGGGAAGCCTACGCTTGGCTCGGCATCGCTTACCAAAACCGAGGCGAGCTGGAATCGGCGCGAGCGGCCTTTGAAAAGGCGCTTGAAGTCGATCCAAATTTTGGTTGGGTCAAGGACTGGCTGCTGCCCGAATTGGAAAAAGCCAATCCACCGGATGCGCCGTGAGCAAACGACCGCTAGCTAGCTGGACTGAGTTGCGAGGAGCGCTAACTGGTTTTGGAGGAAGATCTGCTGCCTCGGGGTCGTCTCCGACCGTGCCGGCGTCCTCGGCCATTGCGCTTGGCGCGGATGTCGTCCAAGTCGGGTGCCGTGCCTTCCCAATGCGCGTGGATGCGGTTGGCGTTGAGCAGGCGCTTGAGGTCGTGGAGGTTGCGGTCGCCGACCAAGGTCAGGGCCATACCCGCCCGGCCCATGCGCCCGGCCCGGCCCGTGCGGTGGGTGTAGATTTCGGCGTTAAAGGGGAAGTCGTAGTTGATGACGTGGGTGACGTGCGAAAAATCCAAGCCGCGCCCGGCCACGTCCGTGGCGACCATAAAGCGGATCTTCTGCTGGCGGAAGCGGCGGAAGATGGAGGTGCGTCGCTCTTGGTCTAGTCCGCCGTGGATGATGTCAACCGAGCGGACGCGCCTTTGTAGGTCGCGGAACAAGTCGGATGCTTTGTCGCGCGAGTTGCAGAAGATGATGCCCTGTTGGATTTCTTGATCCTCAATGTAATCGACGAGTGCGTCACTGCGGCGGCGGGAGACGTGGAGGAAGTGATGGGCGAGCGATTGGGGTGCCCGCTGGTCGCGGTTGAGATGGATGCGCTCGGGCGACTTGAGGTATTGTTGGGTCAGCCGCTCTATCTCCGGGGGCATGGTAGCGGAAAAAAGCAGGGTTTGGTGTTCCTGCATGATGCAGGACAAGATAAAGTCCACGTCTTCGATAAATCCCATCTTGAGCATCTCATCGGCCTCGTCGAGGACCACGGTTTTGACGTGGGTAAGGTCGAGGCTGTGATTCCATATAAAGTCGATGAGGCGGCCGGGCGTGGCCACGAGCACGTGAACGCCGTGGTTGATCTTGGCCTTTTGGATGTCCATGTCAAAGCCGCCGTAGATGGCAAACGGCACCACGCCTGAATACTTGGCGATTTCGTCCACCTCTTGGACGTATTGGAGCGCCAACTCGCGGGTGGGAACCAAGATGAGGGTTTGGATGGCGTTGAGCGACTCGTCTGTGGCTTGGATTAGGGGGATGGCACAAGCGCCGGTCTTGCCAGAGCCGGTTTCGGCTAGGCCCATGACGTCTTTGCCGGCGATAATGTGGGGAATGGTTTGTTCCTGGATGGGCGTCATGTCCTCGTAGCCCATCTCGTCGACTGCTCTGAGGATGTAGGGTGCTAGGTTGAGCTCGGTAAACTGCATAAATCCTATCTATTGGGTGAAAGGGCGGGAAATGCGTGCGGCAGGGTGGGACGCCAGCGGATGCGCGTTAATCATTATAAGTTATAAACTTAGGGGAAAAAGCTAAATGTGCAATAGGCCGCGTTGCGCGGAAGCGGCTAGGGCTTAATTTGTAACTCACAAGACGAGGAGATAAAAGATGGCAGACGTGCGGGTGCGCATTGCCCCTTCGCCGACCGGCCCCATGCACGTAGGGACTGCGTATCAAGCGCTGTTCGACTGGGTGTGGGCGCGGAAAAACGAAGGGCAGTTTGTGCTGCGCATTGAGGATACCGACCAAGCGCGGTCGCAAAAGAAGTACGAAGATGAGCTCATGGAGTCACTGCGGTGGTTGGGGTTGAGGTGGGACGAGGGACCCGATGTGGGCGGCCCCTGCGGCCCGTATCGGCAGAGTGAGCGCTTGTCTATCTACGCGAAGTACGCCGCGAAGTTGGTGGCCAGTGGGCATGCCTATCCCTGCTTTTGCACGAGCGAGCGGCTGGCCGCACTGCGGAAGGAGCAGCAGGAGCGCAAGGAGCATGTCGGCTACGATGGCCATTGCCGAGGGTTGGCTGCCAAAGAGGTAGAAGCCAAGATGCAGGCGGGATGTGCGCACGTGATTCGGCTGGAGATGCCAAAGGAGGGAGCATGTATAGTCGAGGACATGCTCCGGGGGCCAATTTCCCTAGATTGGGGGAATATGGACGACCAAGTGCTGATGAAGTCCGACGGCTTTCCGACCTACCACTTGGCCGTGGTAGTAGATGATCACTTGATGCGGATCAGCCACGTGATTCGGGGGGAGGAGTGGATCACCTCCACGCCCAAGCACCTCAGGCTGTACGAGGCTTTTGGCTGGATGCCGCCGACGTATATGCACCTGCCGTTGCTGCTCAATCCCGACGGCTCCAAGATGTCGAAGCGGCGGAATCCGACTTCGGTGGAGTACTATCGCCGCGCTGGCTATGTGCCGCCGGCCCTACTCAACTACTTGGCGCTGATGGCCTATCCGCCGATCGAGGACGAAAAGTTCACCGTGGATCAGTTAGCCGAGCATTTCGACCCGGCGAAGATCAATTTGGGCGGTTCCATTTTTGACATAGACAAGCTGGGCTGGCTCAATGGACGCTATCTGCGCGAAGATCGGACGCCGGAAGCTCTGTTGGCGGACCTAAAGGACTGGCTGCTCAACGACGAATACGTGGGGCAGATGTTGCCGTTTATGCAGCAGCGGCTGGAGACGCTGGGGGATTTTGTGCCGCGCGTGGCGTTTTTCTTCGCCCGGCAAGTGGAACCAAAGGCCGAGGATTTGGTGCCGAAAAAGCGGGAGGCCGCCGAGGTGGCGCGGATGTTGCAAACAGCCGTGTGGGCTTTGGACGAGGTGGTGGAATGGGACAAAGACGGCGTGGCTGAGGCCGTGCGCCGGGTGGCCGCGCATTGGGAGTGGCCGGTCCGCGACGTGACTGTACCGCTTATCGTCGCGCTGACTGGCGAGCGGGTGGGGCCGCCGCTGTTTGAATCCGCCGCGCTCTTGGGGCCGGAATTGACGCGGATGCGGCTGTTGGACGCCATGAAGGCGTTGGGCGGGTTGTCGAAGAAACAGGCGAGTCGGCTGGAGAAGGAATGGAGGCGGTGAAATTTCTCGGCGACTCAGACGCGGCTAGTTCAAAACGGACGGCTGCGTCGTGCAGGTCGCCACAGTCTTCCACCGCAGAATGTATGGCTAGCGGCGGTCGAGCCGGACCGGTGTCCGGTCGCCTTCGCGGATGCTGTAGGACTGATTCATTTCGAGACCGGTAAACAGTTGCTGCGCGCCCGTGGTTGGCCAAGTAACTTCGACGGCTTCGATAGCCGTGGCCTGTCCTAGACCGATTTCCTGTTGCAGACTCGATCCGCCGAAGCTGGCTCCTGTGCCGACGGTGGCGTAGATGTTCCTCGTTCCCTCCACAGTTGCGACCTGGACCCTGATGCGCGCTCCCAAGGCGGCGCGATTGGATTGTACTCCTTCCAACAGGAGTGTGATCCAGTGGTTGCCGTGCCCGGGATTTTCAAATAGGACATTCTGGAACACGTCTCCGGTATAGGCCCCGCCTATGACCGCATAGATATCTTGGTCGCCGTCGTTGTCGAGGTCGCCAAAAGCCACGCCGTGCCCCTTTTGCAGATGGCCGAAGCCGCCGGAGGTAGTAACGTCTTCGAAGAAGCGCCCGCTGGCATTGCGGAACATGCGGTTGGGCATGACCGAGCGCAGCGAAGGCGACCCTGTGCCGACGTAAAAATCCAGCCAACCGTCGTTGTCGAGGTCGCCGAAATCGCAACCCATCGTATAGAGCACTTTGTCAACGCCCGCCTCCGCGCTGCGCTCGGCAAAGGTCCCGTCGCCGTTGTTGCGGTACAGGCGGGGACGCTCGGCCGCGGTCTCCAGCCCCATATAGTCGGCGGCCACATCGCCGGCGTTGGCCTCGTAATGGTATCCCGAGACAAAGATGTCTAGCCAGCCGTCGTTGTCGTAGTCCCAGAACCAAACCGGGAAGCTGCCTAGCGGTTCGGTCACGCCTGCTTCCTTGCTCTTGTCGGTAAAGGTCCATCCGCCGAACTCGTTGGCACCGTCGTTGGCGAAGAGAAAATTGGTGCCAGTGAGCCGTGAGACATACAGGTCAATTAGGCCGTCGTTGTCGTAATCGCCCCAGGCAGCCCCCTTTACATAGCCGACGATGGCGACTCCGGTTGCTTGGGCCACCTCGGCAAACTGCAAATCCTCTGCTCGCCCGTTGCTGTGAAAAAGTTCACACCGGTGGATCCGGCCTCCATACGACTCGTTGCCAACAAAAAGGTCTAGCCAGCCGTCGCTGTCGTAGTCGCCCCAGGCGGCTGTCTGCGTCGGGTGGAAGGTGAGCAGGCCGACCTGCTCGGTGACGTCGGCAAAGGTCCCGTTGCCGTTGTTGTGCAATAGCGAGTTGGGATGCAGGCCGTCGTCTTCCCACCAGCCCCCGCGCAAAACCAACACGTCTGCATAGCCGTTGTTGTCGTAGTCGGCGTGGACAATTTGCAACCCGCCGACGATCCCGATCAGACCGGCCGCTGCGGTTCGTTCTGCAAAGGTCCTATTGCCGAGGTTGGCAAAATAGCGGATTTGGTCGTTGAGGCCCCAGGACGAGGCCATGATATCCAGATGGCCATCGCCGTCGAAGTCGTCCATGATGCTGCCGCCGGCCATGGAGACCAAATCTAAGCCTAGCGCTGGTGCCACATCGGCGAAGCGCTTGATATCGTGGTCGGAGACAAAAACCTCGGGAGGGACGAGCCATTGCGCTGGCACTTGTTCGGGATACATACCCAAGGTCATATAGGCGATGTTCAAGAGCCAGCGAACGGTCAGGTCGTCTGGGTGATCTGCTAAATACGCGGTGAATTCTGCCAGTGCCGCCCGAGACCCTCGCTCAATGGTGTGGACTCCGTCGCCGCCAATCGGCAAAAGGCACGAGGCCGTTGCGTGTCGAGCGAGACAGTTTTCCTGCTCCCCGAGGCGCATATAGGACAGTCCCAGCAGGACGCGTACGTCCGGGGTTAGTTTGAGATTGATTTGTTGGAGCTGCGGCTGGAGCTTTTCGAACTCGTCAATGGCGGCTTGACTCTGGCCGGCGCGCAACAGCTCCCGCGCCAGATAGGCATTGGCTCGCAGGCGAGCGGCGGTATCGGGTGGCTGCGGCAAGGTCTTGAGGTATTCTACTCGTGCCGCGTTGATGTAGGTGTTAATGGCGGGGTTCAAATTCTGCGCGATCTCCGCCAAGCGAGCGGCCATGCGCTTTGTGCTAGGGGCTTGGTAGGGCATCGGCGGCTCTGGGGCGCAAGACAGTGCGACGAGAGCCAAAGCCAGTATGGATCGCATGTTACGGCCCACCGCGCAGTCGCTTGAAGTGCGCCAGCCCCTGCGCGGCGCGCAGGGAGTCGCCGAGCGCCCGGTAGGCCAAGGCCAAGCCGTAATGGGCGCGGGCATAGGTCGAGTCTGCCGCTAGGACCGTGCGAAAGTGGCCCACCGCCTCCTCGGCTGCTCCTTCGCGCAGCGCCACTCCTCCGAGGCCGTGGTAGGCGTCTGCGTATCCTTCCCGGTGATCGAGCGCCGTGGTGAACGCCTTGCGTGCTTGCGCCAATTCCCCCTTGGCAAAATGGGCGTTGCCGAGGTTGTACCAAGCGAGGGCGTACTCTTCGTCCAGCGCCAGCGCTTGGCGGAAGGCGGCGATGGCCTCGTCCAAGCGGTCGAGGCGGGCGTAGGCATTGCCCAGATTGTGCCAGGCCGGCGCATGGGTGGGGTTGATCGTTAGCGCGCGCTGGAAGGACGCTGCTGCTTCGCTTGCCACGCCCAGTCGCGCATAGATCCGGCCCATTTCAAAGAGGGCCATCGCATCGTGCGGGTTGCCGTCGAGGATTGTTTTCCACCGGAGGATGTCCCCAGAGTACGCGTCAATGCGGTTGAAGGCGCGCAGAGCCGCGTCGCTTTCCTTAGCCTTGCCCTGTTTCTGGTAGGTCTGGGATAGGTTGTAATAGGCTTGTGGGTCGAGCATATCGAGGTGAATGGCGCGGCGCAGGGCTTGGGCCGCTGGCTCGTATTGCCCCAGCTTGGTGCGAGCTACCCCGAGCCAGTTAAATGCCGCCGCGGCCGTCGAATCCGCGGCAATGGCCGCCTCAAAGCTCGCCGCGGCCTCCTCGTACCTTCCCAAGCGGAGGTGTGCCCGTCCCAAGCCGATCCGGGGGGCGACCGCCGTCGGTTGCAAGGTCACGGCCCGCGCGAGGAGCTCGGCGGCCTTGTCGCACTGCCCCAGCTTGAGGCAGTACACATCGCCCAGCGCGGTGTATGCTAGAATGTATTTAGGGTCGCTGGCAATGGCCTGTTCCAACGCCGCCGCCGCCTCTTGATACGCACCTTCTTGGCCGAAGGCCGCGCCGATGTTGTAGTGCGAGGGAGCGTGGTCTGGCTCGCTTAAAAGCGCCTGCTGGTAGGCTTGACGGGCTTCTGCAAAGCGTTGCTGCCGCAGATAGACGGCCCCCAGCCCCCGGTGCGCGTCCGCACAATCGGCGCATCCCTGCGCGACCCTTTGGTATGCTTGTGCAGCTTGATCTAGTTCGCCTCGCTTAAACAGGATGTTGCCGATCCCTACCTGCGCTCCGGTGTGGGTGGAATTCAACGCCAAAGCTCGGCGAAAGGACTGTAGGGCCTCAGGGTAGCGCGCTTGTTCGTGGTACACTTGGCCGAGTGAGTAATGGGCCTCGGCATTCGTCGGATCTTCTGCGATCTGGCGCTGATAGCGGACCTCCCGCTCGCCTAGGCTCTCTTCGACGGGCGTACATCCGTAGAGCAGGGCTAGCAGGTAGATAGCGACCCAGTAGCGGACGCCTATCCTTTTCCACGGATTACTCATGTTCAGCCGGAGGAAGGAGGTTCTTCTACTTGGTGGATCTGGTCGATGGGCACTTGTACGAGCGTCTGCACGATCCCGCTAGGCCAACGGATCTGGACGCGATCCACCTGTTTGCGCTGGCCCAAGCCGAAGTACACCCGCAGATCGTTTTGCGAAAGATAGCTGCTGCCGCTGCGCACCTCCTCGACCTGCACTAAATCGCCGCTTACCACCCGAATCACTGCCCCAATCCCATCCCGGTTGCTAACCCGGCCGACGGTCTTAAAGGCGATCCAGTGGTTGCGCTGGCCGCCGTCGTTGCGCAGCAAAAATGCCCGCTGGTTGTTGTTAGAGACAAAAGCATCTAAGTCGCCGTCGTTGTCGATGTCGGCAAAGGCCGCGCCCCGGCCGACTCCGCCCAAGGCCGTAGTCGGCACGAGCGCAAACCGTCCAGCCCCGTCGTTGGCAAAGAGTTGGTCCGGCTGCGGGTAGGACGCAGCTTGGTCGAACCCCTGCACTTCTGGATGGACGTGGCCATTGGCCAGATAGAGGTCTAGGTCGCCGTCGTTGTCGTAGTCGAAAAAATCCGTGCCAAACGTCAGGGTAGAAAGCGTAGGCTCACCCAACCCCGACGGAAAACTCAAGTCGGCAAATGTGCCGTCGCTATCGTTGCGATAGAAGCGGCAGCTCTCCCATTGGAAGTTGCAGACCACGATATCCAAGTCGCCGTCCCGATCGCAGTCGCCAAAGTCCGTGCCCATGCCGGCCTCGGGACGAGCGCTCTCGCTGAGGGCTACCCCCGCGCTCAAACCCACTTCGGCGAACCGCGCTGCACCGTCGTTGCGGAAGAGAAAATTGGCCTTCATGTCGTTGGCCACATACAGGTCCGCGTCGCCGTCGCCGTCGTAGTCGCCAAAGACGACGCCCAACTGGCGGCCTGCTTCGCTGTACACGCCGGCTGGCTGGGTAATATCGGCGAACTTCCCGCCCTGATCGTTGCGGAAGAGAGCACCGGATTCTCCTTTGTACTGAGTGGGGGCGCAATAGACCGGGACCGCTCCTTGGTGACACCCTTCGTCGTACGCAAGGTCAATGAAGACGTTGTTTGCTACATAGAGGTCTAGATCGCCGTCGTTGTCGATGTCGGCAAACGCCGCGCTAGTGCTCAGACGGGGATCGCCGACCCCGGCGTCAGCGGTTTGATCGGCAAAGGTGCCGTCGCCCTGATTGCGATACAGGACGTTGGGGCCGAAGTTGGTCACGTACAAATCCACGTGTCCGTCGTTGTCGATGTCTCCGACGCAACTGCCCATACCATAGCCCGGATGGCCCGTCCCCGTGCGCTCTGTCGCATCCGCAAAGGTTCCGTCACCTCGGTTGTGATAGAACGCGTTGGTGGGGAGATCCTCGGCGACAAAACCCGGTAGCGGCGCGCTGTTGACCGCATAGAGGTCTTGGTCGCCGTCGTTGTCGTAGTCGAGGAAGGCTGCGCCCGACCCATAGGTCTCCACGTAGTAGTAGCGTCCGCTCGCCCCATTCTGATGGTGGAATTCGATCCCCGCCTCTTGGGCCACTTCTACAAATGCCGGTCCTATCTCCGGGTCTGTTGGCCCGCATCCTGTACTGCCCACGATGAGCAGCACCCACAAAGACAAAACCGCGGCCACGGACTAGTAGAAGACGGAGAAGTTGGGATAGGCGTGGATTGCCTCGACGAGTGATGTCATGGGCTAGCGGAACTGGCGTCTAGGTTGCCCAACTGCTCCTCAAACACCACAACCCTATCGGCGTATTGATTCCTGAGCCGGGTGAATAAGGAATCGAAGAGGGTCTTTTCTTGTCGCTTTTGTACCCACCACCGCGCCCGCGAAGCCGCCTGGGCAAAGGGCGTGGGACGCGGGGGAATGCGCTCCCGTACCTCGAATATCGAATAGCCTTCGTCGAGAGCCACTGGGCCGGTGAGTACTCCCACCGGCGCGGCGGCCACCGAATCGTAGAAGGCACCGAAAACCCGCCGCTCGGAGGGGTGGTTGTGGATGTGGTATTGCCCGTGCCCGCCCTCGGCATTCGTGCGCAGCGTGTGGCGGGCGGCCAGCTTTTCTAGGGGCTCGCCAGCGCGGACCCGCTGCAAGAGCTGTTCCGCTTCGGCGCGGGTCGCCACTAGCACCTCCGCCACCTGAATCTCTTCTAGTTCCATAAACTGTTGCGGATGGTCGTCGTAATATTGACGAGCCATGGCGCTATCGACTTCGGTCCTCTCTACGACTTCCTCTCTGCGGAGGGCTTCGAGCAGCAGTGATTTTTTTTTGTCTTGCAACCAGGCTGCTATGGTCGAATCTTGGTCCAAGCCTTCCTGCAAAGCTGCTTGATAGACGAGGGTGCGCGGCAAGAGGTCTCGGTGGATGAACTCGGCAATCCCGCTGCTGTCAAAGGAAACCGAGCGGATGAACCAATAGGCGTTATAGGTTTCGGCGAAATCCAGCAGCGTTACCTGCCCGCCCTTAAAGCGGCAGAGGATCACTTCCTGCTCTTCGGGACCCAACAGCATCCCGCGGCCGTCGGATTCGGCCATTCTATCGACTAGTAGCTGGATCGCCTCGCCATCTAGCTGGGCGTCTAGTCGCTCTTTGAGCTGTGCGATCAGCCCATTCCAGCGGGTGCGGAACTCGTTCCAGTACTGCTCGCGGAGAAAGGCCGCTCGGTAGTGCGTAGGTGCTGGGCCTTGGGACAGCACCTTGAAAATCTCGTAGTGTTCCCCCACGAGTAAGGGCTGGCTCAAGTCTCCAACCTGTAGGTCGAATACTTGCTCTCCCACTTCTAAAGGCAGGCCCATCTCCTCCAAGTTGCCGCGTCCGTACCAGGCATCAATCGCCCCGCCGTGGGCGGCTGTCGGCGCTATAGAATACCTGCGGGCCACCTCGGCAAAATTCCACCCCTGCTCCAAGTCGCGCATGGCCTTTTGGGCTTCTGCCTCGCTGGCGGTGCGGATATGGGCCAAGCGCAACATCCGATTCCACTTGTTCGTCGCAAAATTCTGACGCATACCATCCACGGCGAGGTCTACATCCGCGAGGATGGTCCGCACGGCGTACTCATCGACCAGTTTCTTGCGCCGTTCCCGATCCCATTGGCGCACGAACTCCACCGTCTGATCTAGCTGCCGTTCCTGCGCCGCGAGGAGCATCAGCTTCATGTCGATCATCGTCTGCAAGTAGAAGCGCCACGCTTGGAGGCTCTCTTCGGGGTCGCGGTAGTTGGCGGTGGATTCTTCGCGGAACTGGCGCAGGTCTGCGAGCTCGATTTCTTCGTCGCCTACCCTAGCGACCACATCGCTATCTACTTGCGGCCCGCATCCACTCCACCACAGCGCCGCGAGGGCGACTCCCACAACGGCCCGAGCGAGCACTTTTAGAGTTCCTCGGCGCGGCGTTGCTTGGCCAAGTACACTTCGCGCGTAAATGGGTAGGCGATGTCGATGGTCTCCATCGGCTGATCGCGGTAGTCGAAGCGCAGTACCATCTCTGGGATCCGCACTTCAAACGCTTCGACATCGTTAGCCAGCGGGGCGAAGGCGATGAAGCCTTCGCGCTCTTGGCCGCTGAAGATCATCTCGTCTTCTGGATACATGGTGCGGGTCAGCAGG
>JAPPEG010000166.1 GCA_028875345.1 Gemmatimonadota bacterium | reverse complement strand
GAATGCTACAAGTTGGTTCAACGCCTGCTCGACGAAAACGAGGATTTGCTCCCCACGATCGTCGGCCTCGACTTCTGTCACTTTGAGGAAGGCTACCCGCCTGCGAGCACCCGCGCTTTCTTCCGCCGCCTGCATCGCGACAATGAACTGCGTCCGGAACGCGCCTTCGATGTGGCCTATCACGTGGGCGAGGTGTACTTCGATAAATCGCTCGAAAGCGCGGTGCGCTGGTGCCACGAAGCCGCGGAGTTGGGTGCGCTGCGTTTGGGGCACTGTACAGCACTTGGGCTCGACCCGGAGGTCGCCGTGGCCCGCCGGCCCCAAGCCCACGAAAGGGAGCGGGTTAGCGAACGCTTGGCTCAGATTGCCTACGATTTGCATCACAAGGATGCGTTGGAAAAATTCGGCGTCTTGGTCGATGACCAAGCCCTAATGCGGGAGCGCAGCCGCCTCTCGGCTCGGCCCCGCGATGCGCTCGTTTGCCGCGCGTACGATCCCCCGCGCCTCGAAGCGGTGCGCCGACGGCAGGACTTCGCGCTTAGCTGTTTGGTCGCGCACGACACCATAGTAGAAACCTGCCCGACCTCCAACTTGCGCATCGGTGCCGTGCCCGACGCCAAAGATCATCCAGTGCATCGCTTCTTGGCCTCTGATGTGCGACTGGCTATCGGTGCCGACGATCCCGGCCTTTTCGACTGCACACTCGCCGACGAGGTCAACTGGGTCCAGCGCCACACTGGCATGACGCCTGACGCGCTACAAGCCCGCCTCGGCGACCCGCGCGACTACCGATGCGGCCTGCGCCGCGTCCGCTAGGAACTCATGATTACTCCGCAAAAGATGTTCAAGGGATTTTTCTATACCTTGGGCACGGGCTATGCCGCGCGGCTGTGCAGCGTGGGGCTGACGGTCTTGATCAAAAGGCAGCTCGAACCGAGTGTTTTTGCCGATGTGTTTTTGGGCGTGACGGTTTTTACCATGCTGTCCAGCCTGCGCGAATTCGGCCTAGTGCACGCGCTGTTGCACTTCCAGGACCAAGTCGAGGAATTCGTCGGCACGCACTTTGCGCTGAATGTGTGCATTACCTTGCTGTCGTGTTTGTTAACCAGCGGGGTCGTCTTGGCCTTGACGTTGCTCTTCCCAGCGGATTTTTCCTGGACCTTTGCCCAAGTCGCGTGGGTGCTGGCGGCGCTGCACTTTGTGCGCCAACTGAGCCTGACTTCAGAGGCTCTGCTGAGGATGGATTTTGAGTTTGGTCGGCTCTCCCTGTTGCACGGACTGGGGACGCTGCTGGCCTTGAGTTGCGCGCTGCTGGCGGCCCACGCTGGGTGGGAAGAGTGGAGCCTGATATTGGGGGGATGGACTACGTACTCGGTGCTCAGCGTGGTGTACGTGCTGTTTTTTTCTACGGCTACTTGGTGCAGCCGTCCTCTGCGCCGCGCCTCCTGGCACTTCGACTGGGTTTGGGCGCGCCGCTTATTGGGTTATGGCGTGTGGATCTGGATTGGTTGGGTGCTACAGATTTTTATTTGGTGGTACGATAAACTAGTCGTGCGCTTGGTAGTAGGCGATACGGCGCTCGCGCTCTACGAGACGGCGTGGTGGCTGGTGCAGATCCCCACTGCGGTCATTGCGCATATCATCCTCAACTACAGCGGTGCCCTGTACTCGCGGTATCGGAACGAGCGCGAGCGGCTGGGTGAGTTGTTCTCCAAGATGATCAGCCTAGTGCTGAGAGTGTCGGCTCCGGTGTCGCTGATTTTGGTCTTCAATGCCCGCGAAGTAACCGCCCTTTTAGGCGGCCAATGGGCTGGGTCGGCGCGCATCGTGGTTTGGCTGGCCGCGTATGCGCTGTTGCGCCCGCTGCTCAGCGATGGCTTTAGCCTGCTGTGGGCCGTAGGGGCGACGCGACGGTCTGCGTGTATAGTGGGGATGCAGGGGGTAGTGGCCCTTTTTGCCGTCCCGGCGCTGGCCGTGTTGTGGGGTGCGGAAGGCGTGGCGTACAGCATGGGCGCGGTGGCTGGCGTAGGTTTCCTTGGACTGTGCGTTGGTTTACGCGCCTATGTGCGCGTGAATTGGTTCAAGGTATTGGCCGCGCCGGCCGTGGGATTGTTGGTCGCCGCTGTCTGTGGATGGTCGTACGATCGTTGGGCCTTGGATTATGCGGTGGGCGATTTTGTCTTGCGGAGTGGAATTATGGCGTTGGCGTACGGGATTGTTCTCGGGATACTAGAGCGCCGCACCATCGTCGAAGAGTTCGGGCACTTGCGCCGCATTATGCGCGGGGGCGAGGAAGAGGAATAGGGATTTCGCCGGCTGCGATCCGCGCGAGCGTCGCCGCGTAGAGCTGGTGTTCCACTGCTAGCACTCGCTTTTGTAACGTCTCGGGCGTGTCTTCTGGTTTCACTGGAACTTTTTCCTGCGCGAGGATCCGTCCGTGGTCGTATTCTTCATCTACTAGGTGGACCGTCGCTCCGCTTTCTTGCTCTCCAGCGGCCAACACGGCCTCGTGGATCCGCATCCCGTACATGCCCTGCCCGCCGAACTTGGGCAACAGGGCGGGGTGGATGTTCAAAATCCGTCCCTCGTAGGTCGCCAAAACCTCTGCCCCCAGCTTCTTCATGTATCCGGCCAGACAAATCACTTCGACCCCGTGTCGCTGCATCGCCGCCAGAATTGCTCCCCCCAGCGCATCGCCGTGCGTCCGCTCGCTCAGGTGGTACGCCGCGATGTTCACCTGCCGCGCCCGCGCCAGCGCACCCGACTGCGAGTTGTTGCTAATCACCACGCACGGCTCGGCCGCTAGCGTCCCCGCCTGACAGGCGTCGATGATCGCCTGCATATTCGAGCCGGTGTGCGAGGCGAGAAACCCCAGTTTTAGCATTTAGAGGATGTCCAGGACTTGCTCTGGTGGCCGCCCGAGGCGCGCTTGGCTTCCTTTGACGACGATGGGCCGCTCGATCAGGATGGGATGTTCCACCATCGCCTGAATGAGTTGCGCGCGATCCGTCACCTCAGCCAACCCCAGTGCCGCGTATTCGTCCTCTTTGGTGCGCATCAGTTCCCGGGGTTCCAGTCCGAGCTTTTGCAGAAGCTCGTCCAAGGTTTTGGCATCCGGCGGCGTCTTCAAGTACTCGACGACGTTTGCCTCTACGCCTTGCTCGGCCAATAGAGCTAACGTCTGCCGACTTTTAGAGCATCGCGGGTTGTGGTACATCGTTACTTCGGCCATTTTCTACTCCTGTTGAGTGTTTGATTGTCACCGCAAAAATTAAGGTCTTGCCCTCATGCCTACAATAAGCCCGGCAACGCCAGCCGACGCCGAATTCTTTCAGCAAAACGGCTACATCCGCTACGAGCACT
>JAPPEG010000339.1 GCA_028875345.1 Gemmatimonadota bacterium | reverse complement strand
AGGCGTTGATTTCGCCTTCCAGCTTGAGGGCGACTTCCCGAGAAAACATCGACTTGGCCATTGTAACTCCCGAGGATGAAAGGTGAATGGGGGCAGACATTATTACAAAACTGTAAAAATTACGCGATTTTGCTAAAACGGGCAACTTTCACGAGTGGCCGAGCGGCTCGACAGCAGGGCGTTCTAGATCGCCCAATACTTCCACAAATCCTCCGGCACCTCGTAGCGCATGGCTTCGCGCTCGGTGTGGTGCCAGCGGGCGAAAAGCCCTAGCCGCGGCTTGGAGCGAATGTTGACCGAGCCGGTGTGACACAGAAAGCAGTGCCAGAAAATTACGTCCCCGGCCCGCGCCACAAATTGTTCCGGCCCTTGGGGCGAGCGGTCTGAAAACAACCCCCATTGGCGCGGCTCCCAATCTGCGCGGTCGCGAAAACTGCCGTCGATGTGGGCGGGGTGCTCGCGGAAGTACGCGTGGGTCGGCAGATGGCTCTGTGGCCAGTAAACAAAGGCCCCACCGTTTGCTTCCACATCGTCTAAGTAAGCCGTCGCCCCCAGCATAAAACCGCCGCTCCAGCCCCCCGGTCCGTAGCCGTCGATATGCCCTTGGCCCGGCCAGTCCCACGCCTCCCCCGAGCGTGGCCACTGCACCAGCATGGACCCGCCGCCGCCGCTAAACTGCCCGCCGCCCAGCGCCTCGACCACTTCCTGCATCCGCGGAAGCTGCCCAAAGGCCGGTTCAACCGCAAAACCGTCGATCACATAGCTAGCGGGCCAACTCGCCGAATCTTGTGGATCGGCCCCTACGTGATTCCAGAACTGCCCGCGCCACGCGGCTATCTGCTCCGGCGCGATGAAGTTTTCCAGAACCAAATAACCCTGCTGCTTAAAAAACGCGATCTGTTGCTCGCTCAGTGCCATGTCGTGACTCTCACAGCGATTTTCATCGCCTTCCTCCTCGCGCTTTCTGCACGGTTAGTTTCACCTTCTCTGGCTTGATGCTTTTGATCTCCAACCCGGTTGCATGGCGCACGGACTGGGCGGCTACTTCAAAGGTCCTCCGATCCAGCCTGACGAGATCGGCATCAATGACGACCTGGAAATCCGCATTGCTTGCCAACAACATGGCTCGCCGCGGACCGGCCACTGCGACCTCTACCTCTTGAGGGCTGATGTCCGTTAGCGCATATCCTTCGGGCACGTTCTCCACGTCTACGCGCACTTGGAGGACCGCCTCCTCAACCGGCACGAAGACCAGCCATGCACCCAAGGCCAAGGCAAGGGACAAAAGACCTTCCATCAAACGCCGTCCCAACCAGCGCCACTCGACCCGGCGCTCCTTCACCTCGGTCCCCGTACGCTCTAAATGGTCTTGGATCTTGTCCCGCAAATCACCCGGTTTGATAGATTCGGTAGGATTGTCCAGAATCTCAAGTTGCCCCCGCGTTGCGATCCCGATGGTGCCGCGCTCCTCTGATACGACCAGACACAGGGCATCGCTGCGTTCGGCTAGTCCCAACGCGGCCGCGTGCCGCGTACCGCCTCCCTTCAGTTCATCCCTATTCTCGGAGAGCGGCAAATGCACTCCAAACTCCTTGATCCTATTGTTCTCCATCACCAGTGCGCCGTCGTGCCCAGCCGAACCGGGATCGAAAAGGCTGTCGAGGAGTTCTTCGCTGATCTCCGCGTCCAGAGGGACCCCATGCTGCAAAAAATGCCGCTCTATTAGCTCGCGCCCCGGCAGGACCACCAAGGCCCCGCGTCTTTTCGCAGCCAACTGATACAACCCCCTAGTCAGCGTTCCCAAGCTGGAGGGATCCGGGCGCGGAGCCTTGCGGCGCAGACTGAGCGTGGCGATCTGCTCAAAGAGCCGGCGCAAATCATCCTGGAACACCACCACTACCACCACCACTAGCGCCGCGAAAAAGCCTTGGAGGATCCAAGTCGTTAGCTGCAACTTGAATTGCTGCGCTATCAGGTGGTAGAAGACGCCCAAAAAAGCCAAACCGAGCAGGGCCATCCGCGCTCGGCGGGTCCAAACCACTAGACCCCAAAGCAGCAATGCGACGACTGCAATGTCCACCAGATCAGTGGGTGCGATGTCCAACAGGGGTGTGTGCAAAATAACCTTCTCCGCCCCAACGGAGGGAAATGGGTCAAGCTCCGGGAAATGCCGCCAAATACACCTTGGTGCGCTCGTTCAAAACGCCGTAAAAAGCCCGCGTCTCTGCATCTGCGCTATCCCGCCAAAACGCCGCCGGAATACTCGAATCGTTCGCCAGCGGTGCCCGGTTGCGATGCCCGTAGTAAATCTGCACCGTGCGCCGCTCTGCTTGCGTAGGCCGCGTCGTCGGCGTGTGCAGTACGGCCACGTTAAACAGCGCGCAGGTCCCGGCTGGCCCGTGCAAGTTATATTCGCCGCCCCGCTTGAGTTGCTCCTCCTTATCTTCGAGCACTGGCTGGCTTACTGCTTCCGGGGACAGCGAAAAACAGTGCGTCCCCTCATCGACATCGGATAGATAGACCATGAGTTGGATGTAGTCCATGCGGAATGGATGCTCGTCCCAATGCGGTCTGTCGCGGTGCCAACCTTGGTGCAATGGGCCGTCGTAGGCCCGCATCATCCGCAGCCCGATCTCGCCAAAGCAGAGCGGCCCGCCCATTAGCGCCTCAATCGTCGGGTATATCTTCGGGTGGCGGATCAGTTCGTCGAACTGCGGCGAGGTGATCAACGCCTCGTAATTGGCGTGTTGGTGGTGGCCGTAGCGGTGCCAGAAATAGGGATACTTTTCCATGTCTCCATCAAACATGGCGCGGAAGTATTGCACATCGTCGCGGTCGAGCACCTGCCCTAGGTTGAGATAGCCGTTTGCGGCAAAGAAATCGCGGTCGGCTTGGTCCATCGCCCGGTCTCCTAATTTTGTTAGCGATATGGAATCTGCTCGCCGTGCCAAGGCAGACGAAAGCTGGGCTGCTGGCTGTAACGCCGCATGACGAGCGACAATTCAATTTGGCTGGCCGGTGCCAATTCAACTTGGAAATAGGTGCTATCCACGTCGAGGGCCTCGTCGCCGGCTCGCACCCGGCTAAAGCAGTGCTCGCCAAAGCTGCCAGCGCCGACGATTATGTGCCGTTTGCGGCTCGTGCTCAGGTTGACCAACGTCAGTTCCGCACTGTCAGCGCTGAGGCTGGTCACCAAAGCTGCAACGTCTTGGGGCAAACCCGGCCGCCGCTGCTCGCCGTCGAAATAGCGCACCCGCCCTTGCGCCAACCCACCCCAGTAGATGGTCTGCGGCGCGCCGGTCGTTAGCTGCACCAAGGCTTCGGTGACCACCGGGTTGACCTGCTGCCACCAGTGTACGTCGAGTTGGGTCAG
>JAPPEG010000269.1 GCA_028875345.1 Gemmatimonadota bacterium | reverse complement strand
TGGCGGCACGGTGGAGGTGGTCGCCGAGGCCGAGTCGGTGGTGCCGATCCACACGTTAGAAGTGGTGCAGGAGGGGCGGGTGGTGGCTTCTGCCGAAGAGGCCAAGGGGACGCGCAAGTTGAGCCTGAAGGCCGAGGTAAAGGTAGAGGGCCACTCGTGGCTGGCGGCGCGGTGCAGTGGGCCGGGCTACGAGCAGAGCGTACCGCACTTTGATGGCTGGGGGCGGGGGATCATGGCGCACACCTCGCCGGTGTACCTGGCCTGCGGCGGCGAGTGGTGGATGTTCAATCAAGAGACGGCGCAGTATATGTTGACTTTGGTGGATGGCTCACTGCACTACATTCGCCACAACAGCCGTCTGCATCTGCGCGACGACATTACGCACCACCACGGCGAGTCGGATCACCTAGCCTATCTGGAGCGGCCCTTCCTCCAAGCGCGGGAGGCGATCCATCGCCGTATGCACCAGTTGGGGGTGCCGCACTAAAGTCGCCTTGATTGGGAATTTTGGTAAGGATATATTGAGCGGCCATTCACTGTAGAAAGGAAGCTGCGATGAGCGATCTGTTTGTACCGTTGGATTTGGGCGCAACTTATAACGCTGGCACTGGCAATGTTGACTCCGAAGGCGGCAAACTCTGGCCGGCACCCGACGACGCGCCCGACAATACCTCGCTCGTGGGGCTGCCTTGGGGCGAGCACCAGTTTTGGGGCGTGCCCTTTAGCTTGGCAGCCGCCGGTGCCGACCGGGTCGTGGTGCTGGTGGCGCAAGAGGCTGGAGGAGAGGTGAGCGCGTCGGCAGAGATCCCGGTAAACGACAAAGCGCGGCGCATCCTCTACGCCCACACTTGTGCCCCAGTGCCGGGAGAATGGGCCACGGTCGAAGGTACGGGCGAAGAGATCGGGACCTATCGCGTCCTCTATGCCGACGGCAGCTCGGTCGAGCAGCCATTGCGCCGCCGCTTTGAAATCCACGACGTGCAGGTGCCTTGGGGGCACCATCCCTTTCTCTGTCGCAATTGTCGCCACTACTACTCGGTGCCGCTGAATAGCCGCGAGTACAGCTATGGCATGGTGCAGACTGGGACCTTTACGCGCGAGGGCGGTGACCTTCAGGGTTGGTGGCTCTACGACTGGGAAAATCCCGCGCCCGACAAGGAGATTGCAGCGATTGCAGTGTCGGCGGCTGGCCCTACGGCGCTAGCGTTGGCCGGCATTACGCTCTGCCACGAGGAGCGCGACCCCTTTGCTTGGCCGGCGCGGCAGGAAGTGGCGCTACGGGTCGAGGCCGAAGAAGCGCCCGAGGTGGCGATGGAGCGCGGCGAAATCGTGCGTCAGGATCAGCTATGGGTGCCGAGTGCGGACTTCCTCACCTCCGAGGAATCTGGATGGGGCCGGGGTGGACAGGAGACGGTTGACGGTGGCTATCTGGAAATCCATGGATCAACAGAAGGGCAACTCGCCATCAAGGCGGGGGACGAGGTTGAAGAGCGGATTTGCTGGGGCGACGTGCTGAAAGAAAAGAAGGTCGCCCAGGGGAAAGTGCGCATTGAGGTCGTCGCGCCGTCCGGCAAGCAGTGGGTCCACGTACGGGTCGAGGACGCGGATACCGGCCAACCCGTGGGAACCCGCGTCCACTTCCGCTCCGAGCACGGAGCCTATCTGGCGCCGCACGGCCACCAAGCTGACGTCAATGTGGCGTGGTTTGAGGACATGGGCGGCGACTGTAAGACCGGGGGCGTGCCCTACGCGTACATCGACGGCACTTGCCAGATCGACTTGCCCATCGGCCCGGTGTACGCCGAAGTGGTGCGCGGTTTTGAATACCAGCCGCTGCGCGAGCAAGTTGAGATCAAGCCCGGACAGAACGCGCTGACCCTCAAGATCAAACGCGCCTTTGACATGAAGCAGCGCGGCTACTATTCGGGGGATACCCACGTGCATTTCCTCTCCGCCCAGTCGTCCCACCTAGAGGCCGAGGGCGAAGACCTCAACGTGGTGCATTTGTTGGCCAGCCAGTGGGGTCGGCTGTTTACCTCGTGGGAGGAGTTTACTGGCGGCTTGGCACCGACCAGTAGCGACAATCACTTGGTTTGGGTCAGCCAAGAGAACCGGCAGCACGTGCTCGGGCACATCAGTTTGCTCGGCCTCAAGGAACTGGTCGCACCGATGTGTACCGGCGGGGCCAATGAGGATTGGGTCGGCGGCTCGGTGGATGCGCTGATGGCCGATTGGGCCGAGGAGTGCAAAAAACAGGGCGGGCTGGTCATTATGCCGCACATGCCATTGCCCGACTTTGAGAACGCGGCCAACATCGTCTTGGGCCACGCAGACGCCGGTGAGATGTGCTGGATTTGGGAGGGCGAGCAGATCAGTTCAGCCGAGTTGGGCTACTACCGCTGGCTCAACGTGGGCCAGAAGCTGCCGATTGTCGGCGGTACCGACAAGATGTCCAACGGCCGCATTTTGGGCGGCTCGCGCACGTATGCCAAGCTGAGCGACGGCGAGGAGTTTACCTTTGACAATTGGTGCCAAGCCGTGCGGCGCGGCCAGACGTTTGCCAGCACCGGCGCGATGATCGATCTGAAGGTCGAGGGCCGGGAGATGGGCGAGGAAATCCACTTGCCCGGCAACGGCGGCACGGTCGAGGTGGTGGCGACTGCGGAAAGCGTCTGGCCGCTTACCGGGCTGGAGCTTATTTGCAATGGCGAGTCCGTGGCGCGCGAGGTCGCCGAGCCCGGTGCCCAGCAGATCGAACTGAAGTTCAAACTCAAGGCCAATCGTTCCTGCTGGATTGCGGCCCGTTGCTGGGGATCGCACTACACGGACGCCGGGCCGGTAATGGCCCATTCCTCGCCGGTTTATATCGACGTGGGGCGGCGCTGCGCGTTTGCGCCGGCCGAGGGCAATTATCTGCTGACGCACATGGAGGGTGGCATTGCTTGGGCCGAAAGGATCGGCGTCTTCCGCGACGAGGCGATCCGCCAGCGGCTGATCGGCCTGTTTAACGAGGCTCGGGGCGAGTTGCTTCGGCGCATGCAGTAAAAGTTTTACTCGTCGACTAACGGTCGGTGCAACGTTTTACTCGCCGACGGCAGGTCGGTAAAAGGATAGACTATGCTCACGCAAGCACAGATTGATGAATTCCACCGCAACGGCTTTCTCAACGGCGGGCGGGTGCTCTCTGACGAGGATCTCGGCGAATTGAGCGACGCGCTCGACGAGATTTTGACCAAAGGCCCAGACGGCTTTGCCCCCGGCGAGGCGCAGCCGGTATCCTTCCGCGACCTAGCCGGCGGGGGTGGCGTCAGCGACCATCCCGTATGGCAGATCGTCAATATCTGGGAAGCTGCGCCCGCTTGGGAGCGGCTGATTTACC
>JAPPEG010000401.1 GCA_028875345.1 Gemmatimonadota bacterium | reverse complement strand
GTTTCGACTATCAGAGTTGGACCTCGCGGCGCTATGGGATCTCGTTGCGTTCGATTCGCTCGGGGATAGCCAATACCTATCCCGAGCTGGACGCGGTGTACGACCGCTACTACAACGATGAGATCAGCGAAGACCAGATCCTCGACGAGCTAATCGAGAAAGCCGAGAGTCTTGACGATGGCAAGGGCAGCAAGCAGGATTTGATCCGATTGCTGCGCTCGACTAGCGCCAGCGATTTCTTCGGCTACGACGAGTTCGGCCGCGAGGCCGACGGCGAGGGGCTAGAGGCACCACGCCATCCGACGGTAGCCGCCGCCTTTATCCAAGACAAAGTCGAGTATAATGACCTGATCATCAACGCCGGTCTGCGCCTCGACTACTTCGACGCGGATAGCTGGCGCTTTAAGGATCCGGCAGCACCGGTGCGCGACCCGGAAAACTACACCATTGACCTCGCGTCGATGGAAAAAACCCCCACGTACACCGATATTAGCCCGCGTTTGGGGATGTCGTTCCCGGTGTCGGATTTGACGGTCTTTCACGTGCAATACGGGCGTTTCTCGCAAATGCCGGCGATGCGCTCCATGTATGCCGGCGGGGCGCGCCTTGCCCTAGAGTTGGGCGGCCAGAACTACATTCGCTATCCGACCGCCTACGACATTGAGCCGATGCGGACCACCCAGTACGAAATCGGCTTCGAGCGTCAGTTCTCCGAGTCCGCCTCCTTTGACGTCACGGGCTTCTACCGCGACATCAAAGGGCAGATACAGTTGCGCAAGCAGCAACTCTCGGCCAGCGCGGTTGACGCTGGTGCGTACGTTTTCCTGCAAAACGGCGACTTCGCCACGACCAAGGGCATTGAGTTCCAGTTCAAGCTTAGGCGCGTCAACAACCTACGCACTGAACTGAACTACACCCTGTCCGATGCACGCGGCACGGGTTCATATACTGGCTCGGCCATTTCTGGGGTTGAAAACGAGACCAACCTGCCGACGATCATCTCGCCGCTCGACTTTAACGAGACGCATCGCGGCTCGATCTTCCTAGATTATCGCTACCCCGACAACGAGCCCAACCCAATTCTGCGGGGTCTGGGAGCCAACTTGCTGATGAGCTTCACGAGCGGGCACAACTTTACCTTGGTCACCGGTTCGATCGGCCAGCGCGGTCCAGAAAACGCCGGCGTACTCGACAGCTTCGACCCGCGCTCGCGCAAGCCGCTCGAGTCGATCAACCGCTCGACGACGCCGTGGACTTTCAATACCAACCTGCGCATCGACAAGGGCTTCTCGCTATTTGGTCTCAATGCCAAGGTCTATAGCCGTATTCTCAACCTCTTCAACCGCAAGAACGTGCTCAACGTGTACAACCGCACCGGCTCCGACAAGGACGATGGCTTCTTGACCAATCCGGAACTGAGCCAACAGATCGTCGAGGCCAGCGGCGGGCAACAGTACGTGCAACTCTACGAGGCGATCAACTTGGCCAACCGCCAAGCCTACTGGTCCAACGAGGGCGGCGATATTTACGACGCGCCGCGCCAGATTCGCTTCGGTCTGCAGCTCGATTTCTAGGAAAGAGAGGAACGCATTATGAAAAAGCTTGTTGTCTTATTTTTAGCGGCGACGCTCTTGCTCCTAGTCGGCACTGTCCAAGCCCGCGAGGAGCGGGGCGCACCGGCAGCCAAACTGGCCCAAGACGATGTCGAGGTGTCCACCGAACGGACCCAGCTCAACATCAACAATATGGCCATGTGGATACAGAGCGATGGCTGGTCGGCCCGCGATCCGCTCACCGGCAATTCGGGTGTGACCTACCCGCGCTCAACCTCCCAAGTCATCTTCCAAGACGGCATCATCTGGGGAGGACGGGTCAAGGACGGCAATGACCAAGAACTGCGCGTCGGCGGCCAGACGTACGAAATCGGCACGGTTCCTGGCATCATCGAGTCCAAGGGCATAGCCCAGGATCGCGATACGGCCCGACTCTACAGGATCCGCCGCGATTGGGCGACCGCGGATTTGCGGCTAGACGCCTCCGAGGTCCTCAATATCGGTTTGAGTCAGGTCACCGACGCCCACGAGGAGGCGGTGCGCGCCCAGTACGAGCGCGATTGGATGGAGTGGCCGGCCGAGTTGGGTGCGCCCTTTTACGACAACGACGGAGATGGGCAGTACGACCCCTCGGTTGACGAGCCGGGTTTGGCCAACGCAGACCAGGTAATCTGGTTTGTGATAAACGATCTGGACCAGGGTGCCACCACCACTCTCTACGGCTCTCTGCCCATCGGCTTGGAGGCTCAGGTCACGCTCTGGGGCTATGCGCGCACCGACGCCTTGGGCGACGTGATCTTCAAGAAGTTCAAGGTCATCTACAAGGGCACCGCAGAGGCCGCGGACGATGCCGTGATCGAGGACATGTATTTCGCCCAGTGGTCCGATCCAGATCTGGGCGATTACGGTGACGACTTTGCCGGTGCCGATGTCGATCTGAGCTTGGGTTACGTGTACAACTCGATTGACGCCGATCCTGGCTACGTTCCCTTCGGCTTGGCCCCGCCGGCTGTTGGGTACGACTTTTTGCAAGGCCCGATCGTACCGGTTTACCAGCTAGATGCAGAGGGCAACATCGCCGTTGACGAAGATGGAAACCAACTGCTCGACGAGAGTTCGGTGGCCATCTTCAACGAGGGGCTGCGTCCCGGCTACCAAAACTTGCCGATGACAGCCTTCGTGTACTTTGCCGCCGGCAGCGCGATATCCGATCCAGAACTGGGCGAATACGTGGGCACTCAGCAGTGGTACAATCTACTGCGTGGCTTCCAGCCGCAGGACGATGTTGCAAACCCCGTGCCCTACACCAATCCGCTGACCAATGCCGACACCAAGTTCACGCTCGACGGCGACCCAACTAGAGCCGCCGGCTGGAACGACGGCGTACCGTTGCCGGCCGGCGACCGGCGCATCGTGCTGGCCACCGGGCCTTTCGAGATGGCATTGGGCGACACCCAGGAAGTGGTGGTCGCGCTGTTAGGCGGCATTTCTACCGACCGCCTGCGCAGCGTTTCCAAGCTGAAATTTACCGACCAATTCGTCCAGGACGCCTACAACAGCTTCTTTCAGGTGCCCAAACCGCCGGTCCAGCCCAATGTCCGCGTAGTCGAACTCGACGAGACGATCATCTTGGATTGGGGGTGGGACGACGAGTCGATTCAGGCCACCGAAGGCGAGGGTTCACCCGGCTTCGATTTTGAAGGCTACAACCTCTACCAGTTGCCCTCGGCCGAAGCCACGCTTTCTCAAGCGGTCAAGGTGGCGACCTTCGACATCGAAAACGGCGTTACCACGATCCTCGGCATTGCCCTCGACGAAGAGTCCGGCG
>JAPPEG010000404.1 GCA_028875345.1 Gemmatimonadota bacterium | reverse complement strand
TTTTACGGGGCGCTGGGCTACGACTTGGTACTCCAGTTTGAGCCGCTCCAACTGCACCACCCGCGCCGTGAAGACCGGCCCGATCTGCATCTCTTTTTGCCAGACGAGCTGGTCGTCGTCGATCACCGCAAGGAACAGGCGCGGCGCTATCGCTACGAATTCGCCGCCGACGGATTGTCAACCGAGGGCATGGAGCGAGGTACGGACGCCGTGCCCTATGTGCACGGCACAGCGTCCGAGATCACGTGCGACCACGCCCCTGGGGAATACGCCGACAAAGTGCGCGAGGTCATCGCCGGTACCGAGCGCGGCGACTTCTTTGAGGTGACGCCGAGCCAGGTGCTTAGCGCTGGCTATGCGGGCAGTCCTAACGTCCTCTTTGAGAATATCCGCCGCACTAGTCCCAGCCCTTACGAGTTCTTCATCAGCCTTGGCGACGAGTATCTGATCGGTGCTTCGCCCGAGATGTTTGTGCGGGTCAACGGGGCATTCGTCGAGACGAGTCCGATTGCCGGGACCATCGGTCGCGGCAAAACCGTGATGGAGGACGCCGAGCAGATCCGCGACTTGCTCAACTCAAAAAAGGACGAGGCCGAGCTGAACATGTGTACGGATGTGGACCGCAACGACAAGGCGCGGATTTGCAAGGAAGGCTCGGTGCGGGTAGTGGGGCGGCGGATGATTGAAAGGTACTCAAAGGTCTTTCACACCGTGGACCAAGTAGTGGGTGAGCTGAAGGATGACTGCGACGGATTCGACGCCCTGCTTTCGCATATGTGGGCGGTGACGCTTACCGGCGCGCCCAAACCGGCGGCCATGCAGAAGATTGAGGAACTGGAAAACTCGGCGCGGCGCTGGTACGGCGGCTGCGTCGGCATGCTGCTCTTTAGCGGCGAGATCAACACCGGGATCACCATCCGCACCGTACACTTAGAGGATGGCATCGCCAAAGTACGGGCTGGGGCGACTCTGCTGTGCGACTCGGACCCCGACGCTGAGGAGCGCGAGACGCGGGCCAAGGCCGAGACTTTTATCAATGCGGTGACCGGCGCGGCCGAGGCCAAGGATAAGGTCTCTCAAATCTCAACCACGGGGCAGGGCAAGCGGGTGCTCTTTGTCGATAACCGCGACTCCTTCGTGCATACGCTCGGCGATTACGTGCGGCAGACAGGAGCGGAAGTGGTGACGGTGCGCGCTGCGAGGTCGCGCGACGGCAGCGGTGCGCGGGGCCTGCGCGCCCCCCAGCGCGTCTTTGCCGAGTTTGATCCCGATCTGGTCTTCATCTCGCCGGGGCCAGGCACGCCCGAGGAATTCGGCGTGCCTGAACTGGTCAACGAGTGCGTGCGGCGTGCGCTGCCGGTTTTTGGCGTGTGTCTCGGATTGCAAGGTATTGTCGAGGGCCTCGGTGGCGAGTTAGGGGTGCTTTCCTATCCGATGCACGGCAAGGAATCGACGATCCGCTGCACACCGGAAGGGATTTTCGACGGGTTTCCCACGGAATTTGTCGCCGGGCGCTATCACTCGCTCTACGCCGTGCCGGAGAAGCTGCCCGAGTGTTTACGAGTGTTAGCGCAGACCGATGACGGAGTCATTATGGCCGTGGAGCATCGCGATTTGCCGGTGGCGGCCGTACAGTTTCACCCGGAGTCGATCTTGACGCTCAAGGACGATTTGGGCTTGCGGCTGATCGCCCAAGTAATAGGGAAACTAGCGCGCTGAAGACATGCTGCTGATACTTGATAATTACGACTCCTTTACCTACAATTTGGTGCATTATTTAGAGGAATTAGGGGCGGCAACCAAGGTCTTGCGCAACGACGAATTGACGGTCGCCGAAGCAGTGGCGCTCGCGCCCGAGCGCGTCGTTATTTCGCCTGGTCCTGGTGGCCCGGACCAAGCTGGAATTTCGTGCGCGCTCGTCGAGCGGTTGGCCGGTGTGATTCCCATTTTAGGTGTGTGCTTGGGGCACCAAGTCATCGCCCAAGTTTGCGGCGGGTGCGTGGTGCGGGCCGACGAGATCGTCCACGGTCGCGCGACGCCAGTGCAACACGATGGCCGCACGCTATTCGCCGGCCTGCAAAACCCCTTCGTCGCTACTCGCTATCACTCGCTAACTGTCGCGCGGGAGAGTTTGCCCGAATGCCTACAAGTATCGGCTACGAGCGAGGACGGGATGATTATGGGAATCCGGCACCGGCAATGGCCCCTCGAAGGGGTGCAGTTCCACCCCGAGTCGATTCTGACCATAGAAGGCAAACAACTACTGAATAATTTTCTTCGCTTATGAGGAGCGCAACATGATACAAGAAGCCATAAGAGATCTAATCGCCGGAGCAGACTTGGACCGCGCTAAGATGCGGGCGGTGATGGAGCAGATTATGAGCGGCCAAGCTACGGACGCTCAGATCGGCGCTTTTCTCGTCGCTCTGCGGATCAAGGGCGAGACTATCGACGAAATCGCTGGCGGTGCCGAAGTCATGCGCGAGAAAGCTACGCCAATAGTGACGGTGCGTCCCGATCTCATCGACACCTGTGGCACTGGCGGCGATGATTCGGGGACTTTCAATATCTCTACGACGGTAGCCTTTGTCGCTTGCGGTGCCGGTTTGGCAGTGGCCAAGCACGGCACCCGCTCAATATCGAGCCAGTGCGGCTCGTCAGACGTGCTGACCGCATTAGGGGTCAACGTCGAAGCCTCGCCGGAAAAAGTCGGCGAGTGCATCGACGAAGTCGGTATCGGTTTCCTATTTGCGATAGCCTTGCACGGGGCGATGAAACACGCCATTGGACCGCGCAGGGAGTTAGCTACCCGCACGGTTTTTAACATCTTGGGGCCGCTGACCAATCCGGCTGGAGCCAAAAGGCAATTACTCGGCGTGTTCGACGGCGCATTGACCGAGGCACTCGCCGGAGTGCTGCGCGAGTTGGGATCGGATCAGGCCCTGGTGGTACACGGCTCGGACGGACTGGACGAGATCACGCTGACAGGGCCGACGCAGGTCAGCGAGCTTAGAGACGGCCACGTCAGTACGCGCCAGATCCACCCGGGGGATTTTGGTTTGCAGACAGTCTCAGCCGAGGCGCTCAAAGGCGGCGATGCGGATTGCAATGCGCGCATCCTGCGCAGGGTACTCGACGGCGAGGAGGGACCGCAGCGCGACGTGGTGCTGCTCAACGCGGCGGCGGCAATGGTCGTTGGCGGGCTGGCCGAGGATATAACCGCTGGTCTCGAAGTGGCCCAGGAGTCCATCGACTCGGGCAAGGCGCGTCAAGCCCTAGATCGGCTAGTCGAAGTAAGCAACTCCTGACGATGGCAGATATTCTAAGCGAAATAGCTGCGTACAAGCGCGAATTCGTCGCCGACCGCAAGCGCGAGCGCAGTTTGGCCGATGTGCGGTCGCAGGCTC
>JAPPEG010000025.1 GCA_028875345.1 Gemmatimonadota bacterium | reverse complement strand
GGTGATCTTGTTGCTAGCAGTGGCCTTGCATCGCATTGCCTTTGGTTTGCTGCTTTTGGTGACTTTCAGCGTTGGGCTGGCCGCAGTCCTCATCGCCATCGGCGTGCTCATCGTCAAGGCGCGCCCGCTCGTGGAGCGCTTTTCGGGCGATGGCCGCTGGATTCAGCGGCTGCCCATTGCGAGTGCCGTGGTCATCATCGTCGTTGGCTTGGGGATTGCGCTCAATTCGCTTGGGATTGTCGATTAGCAAACGGCGCGAGCGGGGCTATCGGAGCAGCAGTTCATCCGCTTCCTCGCGGCTCGATGCCCGAGAAAATTGGCGCAGAACGTCGCGGCGATCTTGCTCGGACAACTTCTGTAGCTCCTCCCGGAACAACTCGACCGCATCCAAGCGACTACTATCATACGAGAACGCCCTGAGCAACCGCGACGCATTTTGCTTCGTGAACCCGTCTTTGAAGTGCGGCGCGACAACCCTCAGCATCTCGTTCCGGCCACTATCGAAGCTGCCGACTTGGGCGTAGGATACGAGATCGTCGGCACTCACCGCCGGGAAGTTCGATTCGAGCGCGACACCGACTTTGAGCATCGCCAGCCGACCCGAATCGTACGAGTTCGTCCGCACCAATGCGAGCATCTCATCCGCGTTGTGCAGGTCTAGATTCGGCAGCAACGCCTTGAGCATCGCCAGCCGACCCGAATCGTACGAGTTCGTCTCCACCAACGCCAACGCCAACGACCCAGCTATGAGATCCAGCTTCGGCAGCAATGCTTTGAGAATGGCCTCCCGACCCGAATCGTACGAGTTTGTCTGCACCAACGCCACCGCCAATGATCCATCTATGCGGTCCATCACGGCGACGCCTTCCTCGACTACATCAGTCCTGCCGCTGTCAAAGCTCTGCAAGCGCACGTGCCGCAGGACAGTCTCGGCGTCCAAATCGTCGAGTGATTGGTAAAAGGCACCGATCAGTGCCGTGCGGCCTGAATCGAAACTCATCGACTCGATTGCAATATCGGCGCGCTCGTCCTTTAGGCGGCCGCGGGGAATCAGAACCTCGACGCAGAGTTCCGTGCGAGTACCATCCCAGGGAATCTCTTGGAGAATTGCCGCTAGGTCGCTCGTGGACCCGGAGTCAGATCGCTCTAGCAGGATATCACTCAGCGCGACAATGGTCTCCGGCGTCTGTGCAACGGCTACGAGGCGGCCAAAGCCCTGGGGGCCGACATCACTCAGTTTCTTAGCCCCGGCGAGGAGAAGATCGTCAATGACGTGCGAGAACTCGCCTTTTCCTCGGCTATATACGATCTCCCGGCCGTCGATCACTGCCTTGATGATCGACTTTATCGACTTTATCGCGCCATCCGTTAGCCGGGGCGGAATGGCGACCGCTTCGGTCAGCAGCACTAGATGCTCACTGTCTATGGCTTCTACATCGTCGAGTGCCTTTAGCAGCGCATCGTGGTGTGCGTCCGTCTCCGGGAGTTGCACCGTATCGAGCAACTTCCGCGTTTCCTCAATGTCAGCGGTCGTAATGAGCATCGCCGGGTCGGGGAAAGCCTCGGCGAAATCCGGTCCGGTCCTTGCACCCGCGATCCCGACGCCGTAGCTGAGAAGGAGAAAGGTAAGAGAGATGAGAAGAGGAGAGGAAGGGCGCATGTCGATACCTCTGACTTTGGAGATGTGGAATTTCACCACGACTATTAGGTCGCGTCGCTAGCTTGTAACCAATCAGCTAAACAATTTTGAATCTGCTCAAGTTTTTCGTCCAACCTGCCGCCGCTCAGGGTAGCTGCGTACTGCCCATCAGATAGCGGTCCACCTCGCGGGCGGCACCCCGCCCCTCGTTGATCGCCCACACGACCAAGCTCTGGCCGCGCCGCATGTCGCCAGCCGCGAAAACACCTTCGACGCTAGTGGCGTATTTCTCGTACTCAGCGCGGGCGTTGGAGCGTTCATCGCGCTCAATGCCTAGCTGTTCGATCATTGCGTCCTCTGGCCCGCGGAACCCCATCGCCAATAGCACCAAATCGGCCGGCCAGACCTTCTCGGTGCCCTCGATCGGCACGGGCGTGAAGCGGCCGTTTTCATCCTTGTCCCACTCGATATTGACCGTGTGTAGCTCCTTGACGTGGCCCTCGTCGTCGCCGACGAATCGCTGGGTCATAATCAGATACGTGCGCGGATCGTCGCCAAAGCGAGCTTTGGCTTCCTCTTGACCGTAGTCGAGCTTATAGACGTTGGGCCACTGCGGCCAAGGGTTGTTGGGCGCGCGCTCGTCCGGCGGCCGCGGCATGATCTCGAATTGCGAGAGCGTCTTGCATTCGTGGCGCATTGACGTGCCAACGCAGTCGGTGCCGGTGTCGCCGCCGCCGATGACGATCACGTGCTTGTCCTTGGCCGAGATATAGTTGCCGTCCGCGTGATTGGAGTCGAGCAGGCTCTTGGTATTGGCGTGCAAAAAGTTCATCGCAAAGTAGATGCCCTGCATATCCCGCCCCTCAATCGGCAGATCGTTGGGCTTGGTGGCCCCGCCGCAGAGTACTAGCGCATCGTTTTCTTCCACTAGCTGCGTCGCCGACAGATCCACGCCGATCTCCGTGCGGGTGACAAACTTGACGCCCTCGGCCTCCATGAGGTCGATCCGGCGCTGGACCACCTCTTTTTTGTCGAGCTTCATGTTGGGTATCCCGTACATCAACAGGCCGCCGATGCGATCGGCCCGCTCGTACACAGTCACCCAGTGGCCGACGCGATTGAGCTGGGCGGCACAGGCCAAGCCCGCAGGGCCGGAGCCGACGACGGCGACCTTCTTGCCGGTGCGCTTGTCGGGCGGCTCGGGCACCACCCAGCCCATCTCAAAGCCCTTATCGACAATGGCGCACTCGACGCTCTTGATCGTCACCGGCGGGGCGTTGATCCCCACCACGCAGGCCCCCTCGCAGGGCGCTGGGCAGACCCGGCCAGTAAACTCCGGGAAGTTGTTGGTCTTGTGCAGCCGCTCCAGCGCTTCCTGCCACAATCCGCGATAGACCAAGTCGTTCCATTCGGGGATTAGGTTGTTGATCGGGCAGCCAGAGCCTTTGTCGCCCTGACTGACGATATCGCCCAAGTGGCAGAAGGGGATGCCGCAGTCCATGCAGCGAGCACCCTGATCGCGCAGGCGCTCGTCGGGAAAGTGCTCGTGGAACTCGTCCCAGTCCGCGACGCGGTCTAACGGGTCGCGGTCTTTTGGTAACTCGCGTGCAAACTCGATGAATCCAGTGGGTTTACCCATTGACTTCTTTCCTGTTCAATATCCTATCAGGACGCTTCGGCCATGGCCTCGCGGAAGGCGACTAGCGCGGCCTCGTCACCGGTCAGCCCGCGTTCCTCGACGCGCTTGAAGGCGTTGAGCATCTTGCGGTAAT
>JAPPEG010000107.1 GCA_028875345.1 Gemmatimonadota bacterium | reverse complement strand
CGTAGTCGCTGCGTTTGGGGCCGGTTAGGTCCTCGCGGTGGTAGAAAATCAGATGACCTTCGTCGGTTCCAAGCTCGCGCAGCTTGAGCCTCCCTTGGGCGACGTTGAAATAGGTGTCCTTCTGATGGAAGGTTCCCGCCAGCCCTGCGCCGAGGGCGTTGAGGTTTTCTTCGGCGCGCTCGACATCGGGGTAGCGTGCCTTGATCTCGATATTGGTCATTTCAGATGCGTTTCGTTGAATTGTGATGCTATTGAGCGAAAATAAAGTATAAGATAGGCCGATCCTGCAAAAATCGCATTCCCAGACCGCCCCAATGCGGCTACCCGCTGATGACCATCTCCGAGCGGTTGCTTTTTGACGACGGGACCTTTCCAGACGCTACTTCCTCAATGCGGGCGACTACATCCGCGACATCCCAGACACTATTGACTCGACCAGCCAACAGGCCGTCTGAATCCACTAGGAGATAAGTGGGTATGCTCCGGATCTGGTACAATTGGGCCACCGCGGCCTGCCAGCCGCCTGGGGAGCAGACGTGGACGCCAGTCAGGCCGTGTTCCTCCACCGCTTGGTGACACGTAGCGTCGGAGTCCAAGGAGATACTCAGGAAGACGACCGGCTGGTCTTGGGTCTGCTGTTTGATCTGTTCCAGATAGGGAAAATCTTCGATGCACGGGAGGCACCCTCTCGACCAGAAGTCTAGGAAAACCGCTTGGCCTCTGAAATCGCTCAGGGAGACGCTTTGGCCCTCGAGATCGTCGAGAGTGAAGTCGGGCGCGGGCTGGCCGGGTTTGAACTTGGATGTTTCTCGCACGACCTCCTCAACGGCCTCGGTGTATGCGGGATAGGGATTGTCTTGGCGGAATTCGGCCCAGCGTTGTTCGCCTTGGTCAAAACGGCCATCTTGGAAATCGTCGATGATTTCACCGGCGAGAAAGAAGTACAGGACTTTGCCGTGCAAGAGCCGCTTGGCTAGGTGGTAGATGATGGTGTGGAATTGGAGAAAGTCGCCTCGGGGTTGCCCCTCGTCCAACTGCACAATGAAGTCTGGTAGGTAGGCGATGGTGCGGGGTTGGATACCGGCTCGGCGTTGCTCCTCGGATAGTTGCTCTCGTGCGGCTTGCTCCTCGGCTTCGTCCATTATGCGTATGAAATTGTTCCGCAGAAAACGGCGGTAATCGATGATGCCGATAGCCGCTTCGTCAACCAGTTCGACCGGATTGAGGGCATCGCAATAGTCCTCGGGGATGACTGGGCGCTTCCGTCCATTGCACATCTCGTAGGCAATCAGATAGTGGAACACTTCTTCAGCCCATTCATAGATGATTGCAGAGCGGTAATAGGCGATAAAACCTAGGGTAAGTTGGTACTGGCTGCATCCCTCGTCCAAAAAGGATTCCAATTCCAAGCGCCGCTGGTCAATTATTTTGCGATGCGCGTCAACTGCCAAGTCTTCGTAGTCGATGCGCAGGTAATCGGGGAAGCGAGCCCGCAGGGCGGCGAGGAACTGGTTGTTGGCCGCGCCTTGGCCGGAAAAGCGGAGGGACTGAGGCAGGTCGAGCAAATCCGCGTCAAGGTGCAACTGGTCGCCCGGTTCCAAGAAGAGCTTGGCCTCATCGCCGAGATCAACTGAGACCATTTGCGCTTCCGTAAACGGCAGTTCTACCGCAAGGCAGCCCTTTTCGTCGAGGGGGGCTTCAACGGTGACGGGCTTATAGTAGATGGGCGTTTGCTGGTACTCGAAGGCAATGCTGCGCTGTTCCGACGCATTAGCTAGCGCGGCGGTGACGCGGGTGGGAAGCGGTGCCATGAAAAGTTCCTCTCAGATAGCCATTTCTGAACGACGAAAACGCTACAAGCACCCATCTGCGTCATCTGCGAATTATAGCGGCCTGAGCCGCAGGTGCTTTTAGCAGGTCTGTTGGGAGTATCCGCGAGTCTGAACAACGGGCGACCACAAGGGTCGCCCCTACATAAGATGAGGTGTTCAGACGTTTATGAGATAACTTCTAGCTATGAGCCGAAAAATATGCCGCCTCCGCGCCCCATGCAAACTTGCGCCTCACTGCCCAATACAGCAAAGTATAGCCCATGAGAGCCATAATTGTAGCTAATGACGCAGACCACTCGCTCTGCTGGCAAGAGGTCCCAGACCCGACCTGCGGCCCAGGCGAGATCCTCGTAGATATCCATGCCACAGCCGTCAATCGCGCCGACCTCCTCCAGCGCGCCGGCAACTACCCGCCGCCCCCAGGCGCGTCTCCTTATATAGGCTTGGAAATGGCGGGCGTGGTCGCCGCCACAGGCGCGGCTGTAATGCAATGGCAGCCCGGCGACCGCGTCCTCGGTCTGCTCTCCGGCGGCGGGTACGCCGAGCGCGTAGCCGTTCCCGCCACCCATTTGCTACCCTTGCCCGCCGAGCGCGACTTCATCTGGGGAGCGGCCATCTGCGAGGTCTTTCTCACCGCTTTTGTCAACCTGTTCCGCGAAGCCGGTTTGCGCGCGGGCGAGACCGCCCTCATCCACGGTGGGGGCAGTGGCGTGGGCACGGCCGCGGTGCAGTTGTGCCACCAAGCCGACGTCAAGGTGATCGTCACGGCTGGCACGGACGCCAAGGTGGCGTGCTGCCTAGCACTGGGCGCAGAGTTTGGAGTCAACTACAAGGAGCGGGATTTTGCCGAGGCCATCCTCGCCCACACCGACGGGGTCGATGTGATCCTCGACATCGCAGGGGCCGACTACTTGGCGCGCAATCTGCGGCTGCTCAAGTCCGAGGGCCGCCTCGTGATCATCGCTGTCCTGACCGGTGCCGAGGCCCAGATTGACCTCTTGGAACTGCAGAAAAAGCGGCTGCGCCTGATCGGTTCGGTTTTGCGCAGCCGCTCGGACGAGGAGAAAACTGCGATCATCGCGGCCTTCCAAGAGCGCTTCTGGCCGCTGCTAATCGACGGGCGCATGAGAGCTGTGATCGAAGACGTACTGCCCATCGAGCGCGCGGCCGACGCCCAGGACATCCTGCGGCAAAACCGCAACATCGGCAAGGTAGTTCTGCAAGTGCGACCCTGAGCCAAGGGAGCGAACATGAGCACTCGTTACCGCCACATCGAAGTCAGCGGGCCGCCGCGCGAGTTGGGCCGCCAGATCGGCGAGGCGGCCCGCGACGAAATACGCGGCTTTGCCGCCATTGCCTTAGAGCGCGTCAACAAGACTGTGCGCGTCTCGCGTGACCGCGCGATGGACATAAGCCGCCAGAGCATGGATTGTGCGGCTGCGTACGCGCCCGACATGCTTGACGAGTTGCGCGGCATGAGCGAGGGTGCGGGCGTCGCGCTGGACGAGATGATGCTCTTGCAGGTGCGCAATCAGCTTTGCCCGGAGGAGGATGCGGGCTGTACGGCCTTTGCCGTCGCCCCCAAGCGCAGCGCTGAGGGCCGGGCGATTGCCGCGC
>JAPPEG010000085.1 GCA_028875345.1 Gemmatimonadota bacterium | reverse complement strand
GGTGATGGACCGAGCGCCAGACGTTCTCCGTTTGCGCTAGCATTGCGTCGTCGCAAAAGATCTGCGTCCCAACGTGTTGAGGCATCGGATGGCCTCCTCTCTCAGACGTGCAGCGGCGTGAACTGCAGGCCGTACAGGTCGGCGTCGCTGAGGGCGAAGCGCAGGCGCACTGGCTTGCCGGCCAGTCCGCTGACGTCGGCGGCATCTTTCCAAGTGACCGTGTGCTCTAGGTAGTCGCCGTAGATCTCGTCGCAGTCGCGCAGAGTGTACCCCTTCAGCGCCTTGCCGTCGCCGTCTTGGATCTCGACGCGCACCGAGCCGGCCGCGGAGGTGGCCGCGTTCAGGCTCAGGGCCCCGCCCGCGAAGGTGAAGGGCCGCGTGATCAGCTCGCCCCCCTTCAGCGGCGCGTTGGCGGAGACGAAGCCGTCCAGGCGCAGCGTGAAGCGCCGCAGCCGGCAGGCGTCGCCGCGGTAGTAGCCCTCGGTGGTGAAGATCGATAGCTCCTTGGGTGCCGTCGGCAGATCGTTGGCCGTCTCCAGAATGCCCCAAGCCGTCATGTTGTTGCGGTTCTCCCAGCGCTCCGGCTGCAGTCCGGGCCGCACGAAAGCCTCGCTCCAGCGCTTGAAGTGCAGGCCGTCGCGGCTGGTCATGTACACGCCGTCCGATACGCCAGCGGCCATGTTGCCGGGCATGCGGCGATCCGGCACGAAACGCTTGGGGAAGCCCATGTAGATGTGCGGGGCCCGGTGGTAGGGGGTCACCGCGTTGGTGTAGAGATGCTCGACGGGTGCGTCGGCGAAGTCGAGCCACTGCGGCTTCGTCCAGCGGCGGAAGTCTTTCGAGGTGCAGGTCATGATGTTGCGCACCCGTTTCCCGCCGGGGTAGATGGAGTCTCGGTGGTAGTCGACGTAGCAGCCGCGCAGCGGGTCGAAAAAGGCGAGGTTCAGCGAGTCGAAGGCGCCCACGGTGATCACCGGCTTCTCCGACAGCAGGCTCCAATGTACGCCGTCGGCCGACTTGAAGGCGTAGAGGGCCTGCTCCTCGGTGGTGCGCGCCAGCGCGCTCCCCAAGGCTTTGTACTCTTCCCCCTCCCGGCAGTCCGGGTTGCGGTCGCGGAAGGGCGCGAAGTTGTGCGCGCCGATGCCGTCCCAGACGATGTTGTTGCGCGTCGAGCCCTGGTAGTTGACCAGGCCCAGCTCCGGCCGGTACCACTCGATGCCGTCGCGGCTTTCGGCGTAGCATACGACCGGCCGGTAGTGGTTGCCTGACGGGTCGTAGTGCGAGCCGCGATAGTAGGCGCGGAACAGCTTGCCGTCTTGGAATACCGTGTGGTAGGCGCTGGTGTTGCCCTCCCACGGCACGTCGTGGTCGATCGCCACGTTCCGCGGCACCGGCTTCTGCAGGCGCAGTTCGACGTTGGACAATCGCTCGATCAGGTAGTCGTCGACGAACAGCTCGCGCCGGTCGCCCAGCTCGATGACGCCCGCCGAGGCGCTGCTGGCGGTCTTTCTCTTCGTCGGCTTCGCTCTCTTACTCTTGGCCATCTCCGGTTTCCTTTCTGTATTGCGGGCTACCCTGCCGACGATCGGCCTTCAGATCTGGGTCAGGAAGCTGCCCGTGGTGCCGGTGACATAGTCGATCACTAGGAATACCCCGGCCCCGACGATTTCGCCCAAGATCAGGCCGAGGAAGAAGGGCCGCAGGTTGCGGTAGAGGCGTACGCCGCCGTAGCGCAGGATCACCAGCTTCAGGAACCAAGCCAGCAGGGCGCTGCAAAAGATGTGGCCCGTCTTCCAATTGGCGGCGATCGTGAACCCGAGCGGGTTGAGGGGCCACCACAGGAAGTGGTGGCGTGCCCACATGAGCGCCGCCATCACGCCCGCCCCGATGCCCATGAACTGATAGGCGTCCCAGCGCGGGCCTTCGGGTTCGGCGGCGATGCGCGGGGCCATGTCCATGGGTCCGAAGTGGGTAGATTGCCAGGAGAAGAACAGGGGGTTGAGGTTGATGCCGCCGTGCTCGTACGCCATGACTAGGGTGACGTAGGAGGAGCCCGCCAGGCTGACTAAGATGGCGAGGACAATGGCCCAGAACAGCCGACGCTTCTGGCCGCGGATCATTTCGCTCATCTTCAGTCCGTTGGCGACCGAGGCCATCACGAAGGAGCGGACCTCGGCGTGCCAGCCGTAGGAGAAGCCGAGTGCCACCAAGCCTTGGGTTCCGATGGAGGAGGTGCCAACCGCGGAGATCGCGAAGGTCGAGGTCATCAGGGGCGGACGCATGGCCGGGATGCCGCCCTCGGCGACCACCCGCGTCAGCGCCATGAACAGGATCATGGCACCGAAGACGAACAGCAGTGCCACCGGGAAGGGCAGGCCGATCGCCGACAGCCAGACGGCGACGGTCAGCAGGCTGGCGAGCAGCCCGAAAAACGCCTGCCGGTAGGAGAGAATCTCGCCGCTGTCATCGACCTCCCGCAGCCCGACCACGGCCTTCGCCACCACATCGCGCAGGTGTCGGCGCGCCACCCACAGCCCGACGACGACGAAGGCGATCATCGCCCCGAGACCTTGGTGAGCTAGGAAGGGATCTTCGGAGTAGAAGTCGATCCGCTGCGTGCTCTGCACGCCGATCGTGTTGAAGATGCCCCGCTGCAGCCTGACGAGGACGTAGAAGACCCAGATCGAGGCCGAGATGTCGAGGTTGACGAAATAGAAGAACCCGGTCCAGGGCGGGCTGAACCAGAAGCTGAGCCAGGTGTTGCCGAACAGGGGCACGCCCACGGTGCGCTCGAAGCGGGGAAACTCCGGAAAGTAGGAGTGCACGCCGTTGACGCTCAGCAGCAGGAAGGAGACGGCGAAGCCCAGCCACATGGTCTTGTTGGTGAAAAACGAGCGGCCCACAGCGCCGCCGCCCTCCTGCCGCATCATCTCCATCGGCACTTGCACCAGCGCGTAGCTGAGTTTCTCGTTGTCGACCCACTGTTTGCGCATAATGACCATCGCGCAGATCATCGCGAAGCCGAGGGCGAGAAAGAAGCCGAACCACAGGCTCAGCGGCACGACCCAGGCGCCCCAAGGGATCGAGGCCCCCTCGGGCAACCCCTCAAAGAAGTAGCGGGCCACGTTCTCGCCGCGCGGGATCATCCATTCGGGGATGTACTGATTGTAGAGGGAATCCCAGTTGTTCTCGGGCGTGGCGTAGTAGGTCGACCCGAGGAGGCAGGGGATCATGAACTGGGTGAAGCCCATGCCAGGGATGCAGCAAGCCACCACCAGCATGATGTAGATCGTGATCAGTTCCGCCCGAGTCAGCGCCAGCCATCGGTGGAGGAGGCCGACCGCGGCGCTGGCTAGGACGAGGAAAAAAAATAAAAAGAGGGCCGCCGGGGTGCTGAAGTTGAGGGTCAGGTAGGAACCTTGGATCGCATTGGTCGCGTAGGTATCGCAAATGTTGAGCACTAGAGCCAGCACTGCCCCAATAAGGATGCCCCGCAGAGGGATCCCCAGCAGATCCCGCACCTGCTGTCGGTCCCCCTGTGGAGGTGCCGTCATCGGGGGCGTGGCTGGTGGTGCGTCGCGACCGACCAAAATGGTGTAAAAATGTACGCCAAGCGCGCCGTTCCAAGCGCGCCGTTTTTCTCATGGTTTTGAGGCATAACTCGTATCAGGCGCTTAATTTCTTATTTTGATTTCTTTATCTGATTTTTGTCCTAAATTTAGGCCCGAAAAGCCTAACTTGGCAAGCATCCTCCTCTGATATTTCACTCATAACCAATAGGGCGTGCTCTGATGGCTCAGGTTCTATCTAATCGCACCGTTGTCCGGGACGGTTGGCACAATATGTGTTCCGACCTCTGCTTCTGGCGGGACACCTTCTGGCTGGTCTATGATCGGACTTCGGCACACACAGCGCCTGACGGCGTCATCGTTCTGCTGAGATCGGCGGACTTGAGACGCTGGGACGAGGTCGCCGTCTTCAGGACGCCCAACGATGCGAGGGACGCGAAGCTCGCGGCTACCGACGATGAGCTCTTCGTGTTCTGTGCCGACAGCAGATATGAACCGATCGCCGGACGGAAGCGGCAGATAATCTACCCTTACGTCTTCGTTTCGGACGACGGCTACAGTTGGTCAGCACCGACGGGAATACTCGACAGAAACTACTGGCTGTGGCGCGTGAGGGTACACGACGGGGTCTTCTACTGTGCCGAAAAGGGGGGTGAGCTCCTTTCCAGCCAAGACGGCCGCAACTGGACGTTTGTTTCTAGGATTCCCGATGGTGAGGGCGCAACCCCGCAGGAGCTGCAGGAAGCCCGCGAGCTCGACCACCGCACGACGCCGCGATTCAACGAAGCGGACGTCATCTTCCGACCGGACGGAGAGCTGTGGTGCGTATCCCGGACGAGGGAGCCCGACCAGCATTCGCTCCTCTACACTTCCATCCCCCCCTACAAGGAGTGGTCGTGCGTGGACCTCGAGACGCTGATCCACTGTCCGGCGCTGTGCGAATCGGGAGGGAAGGTGTACGCGGCCGGGCGCCGCGACCCCACCGCGCCCTGGATTCCGCAGCACTCGCCCGCGGGCAATACTGGGATCTTCCTGCTAGGTCGGGATGGAGTGACGCCGGTGTTCGCGCTGCCGAGCGACGGGGACGCGGCCTATCCGGGTCTTCTCTCGCTCGAGGCGGACCGGCTGATCATCAGCTACTACTCGCAGCACGCCTATCTGAGCGGCGTGGTCGAGGGCGAGAAGAGGCACCTCCCCCACATGGAGCGGTGGGGGGCTCTCCGGCGAGACGCGCCCCCGCCCGGCTACGAGTTATCGCACTTCAAGACCGGGCCTGCCGACATCTTCGTCGCCGAAGTCGATCTAGCGGCCGAGAACGTGGAGGCGTCATTCTGAGGTTCGATTCCCACACGTTCCCGCCACTCGTCCTTATTGCGACCAAGCTTGAGGATCTAGCCCGAGACTATGTGCGGCCTCGACGATGTGGCTCCAAGTCGTGTCGTCGATGGGAATACCCTCTTCTTGGCGCTGGTGTCCTGTGCGGTATTCGGGGTCGCCGGGCAGTTGTATCTCGCCGATGTGCGGATCGACGCGGCTGGTGGATACATGGCGGATTAGACTTTCGAGTTCGTCGAAGTAGTAGTCCATTTCGACGAAGTGCTCGATGTTGTACACCGTCAGGTGCAGCCCGTTGCTCTGCATGACGGTCTCGCCGTTGGCACAGCCCTGACCGCTGAGAGCCCCGCCTAGAATCTCCACTATCATACTCAGGCAGTACCCCTTGTAGGCCACCGGACCGCCGAAAGGCAGGATCGCGCCGGGCGGATCGCCGACAAATGCCTCTGGATCGGTAGAAGGGTTGCCATCGTGGTCGATAATCCGGCCCTCGGGTAGCTGTTCCCCGCGGTTATAGGCAACGCGGACCTTGCCCTCAGCGCAGACCGAGGTGGTCATATCAACCAAGAGCGGGTCGGCATTGCGCCGCGGCGCGGCGCAGGATATGGGATTGGTGCTGAGCTTACCGTCAATCCCACCGTAGGGAGCGATCTGCCGCCCGAGGTGACCGGCGTTGCAAAAGGCTAGGCCAATCATGCCTTGGCGGGCGACCTGTAGCGGATAGGCTCCCACCCGGCCAACGTGGCCGCAGTTGCGTAGCGTGGCGGTAGCGACCCCGTACTGGGCGGCCTTGTCGATGGCTAGCTGGGTGGCGAACGTCCCGCCGATCTGGCCCATAGTGCCGCCGCCATCGACGACCACCGTGCAGGGTCTTTCGCTGACAATAGAGGGCTGGCCTTTGGGATCAAAGATGCCTTCTTGGATCTGTTCGACGTATTCGTAGAGGCGCAGGCTGCCGTGCGAGTCGTGCCCGTAGAGGGAGGACTCGACTAAGTGATCGGTCACGGCGCGAGCGCTGGCGGGAGGACACCCAGCCGTCTCAAAAAGCAGGTAGCCTATCTGGCGCAGGTCGTCGGGTTTGATGTGTGGCATTAGTTGGTTGCTCCCTTGAGGATGCGCTCGATTTCCCGTTCCCAAGTCCCGGCGACTCGCACGCCGTATTCGGCTTGGCCACCCGTGGCTTCCGGCCCCACCAAGATGGGCTGACCGCGTTTTTGGCCGATGAGCTTGGCGCGCTCGACGCAGGCGGTATGCAGGAAGTGAAAGGCAAGTCCGGCGCGCTCGCGATTGGTGGTATTTTCCTTGGTAGCGTGGGCAGTGCCGTAGCAGAAGAAAACGACGCCACCGGCCTTTAGCTCTATGGGCACGGCGCGCTCCTCGGGTACTTGGCAGTGGATGTGGTGATCGGAGTAGGGATCGCGGTCGTGTGGGTATTCCTCCTTGAAGGAGTCATGCACGACGTGGATGGTGCCATTTTCAATGGTTGCGTCGTGAACGGCGACCCACATGGCAGTGCCTTTTAATGGATCGTCTATTTTGAAATAGGCGTTGTCTTGGTGCCAGTCCGTGCCAATGCCGTGGCCAGCCGGCTTGAGAAACATCTGATCTAGGTGCAGGATGAAGGGCGTGCCGATGAGCTGTGAGACGGCGACGGTGATTTTTTCGTCAAAGGGCAGGGCGCGAATGAGATCGCTTTTGTCGTACAGGGGAATCAGTTGCAAGTTGACCTTGGTGGTGGAGGGAGTCTTGCTGTCGCCTTCGGTGGCCACATTGCGGACCAAGCCTTCGCGTTTGAAGCGCTCGACTTCAGCTTGTATGGCTCGGACTTCGCGGGGGTCAAAAAAATCGGGCACCGCGGTGTAGCCGTGATTTTTGAAATGGGTTATTTGGGCTTGGGAGAGAGACACGGGTGACTCCTTGCCTTGTGCAGAATGATGGGACTAGGTTGCGCGCTGAGAGGCTCGCGCCAACTCGCATAAGAGCGCAGCCGAGGTACGGATGCCGCGGTGAAAGTCGCGCATAGAAAAGCGCTCGTTGGGGCCGTGCCAATTGTCGGTGATTTGCCCTAGGCCGATGAGCAGGACTGGTGCCCCTGTCGCAGCGGCAAAATCGACGACGATGGGGATGGAGCCGCCTTCGCGGGTAAACACCGGCTCGATCCCGAATCCCTTGCGCATCGCCGCGAGCGCTGGCTTGACTAGTGGATGGTCTAGATCCAAGTAGTAGGCCAGTGAGCAATGCTGGTTTTTGAACTCGACGCGGGTGGCTGCGGGCAGTCGAGAGCGGATGTGCCCTTCGAGGGTGGCTTGGATGTGTTCGGGATCTTGGTCGGGCACTAATCGGCAAGAGATGGCCGCTCGGGCGACAGCCGGGATGACGGTGCGCGGACTGCCGCCGCTGAGGAGGTTGATGTCGAGCGTGGGACGAGTCCAGCGCCTTTCGAGAATGGGGTACTCCTGCTCTCCCACTAGCGAGGTTACGCCCAAGGTGCGACAATAAGCCTCCTCGTCCACCGCAAGGGCAGCGTAGAGGCTCTTTTCGCGGGCCGAAAGCGGCTGCACTCCCTCGTAGAAACCGGGCACAGCAATGCTTCCTTCGGCGTTGATGAGGCCGGCCAAAGCGTTGACGAGAAGTTGGTTGGGATTGTGGACAATGCCGCCGAAAAGGCCGGAATGCACGTCCTGCACCGGCCCAAAAACCTCGACCTCGGTATAGACAATGCCGCGCAGGCCCACAGTCAGCGAGGGCTGGTCCGGCCCGTACATGCTGGTGTCGGAAATCACCGTACAAAGCACCGGGGCAAACTCGTCAAGCCCACCCTCGGCCACAAACTGGCTCAACGCAGCGCTGCCGCATTCCTCCTCGCCTTCGATTAGGAAGACCAGGTTGAACGGAAGCTGATTCCCATTGGCGAAGACGACTTCGGCCGCCTTCAGATGCGCGAAACAAGGCCCCTTATTGTCGCTGGCCCCCCGGGCGATGAGGAAGCCATCCCGCTCCTCGGCAGCAAAGGGATCCACCTCCCAAGCCGAGCGCGGATTGTCCACCCCTTGTACATCGTAGTGGCCATAGATCAAGACGGTGGGTTGGTGCGGCGAGAACGCGGGGCTGCGGGCGACGACTAAGGGGTTGGTAGCGGCCCGTACTTGGACCTTCTCGACCTCAAACCCCATTTGGTCGAATTGGCCGACGAGGAAATCGGCCGCTTGGGCGAGGCCGTCGCTGGTGTCTTCATCGGCCCCTGCGCTGACGCTAGGGATGCGGATAAAAGATTTCAGTTGTTCGATGTAGGTCCGCTGCTGCTCATCGATGCACAGCAGCGCTTTCTCCAAGGCTATGCCTTCCTCGCGCATCGCTTCTCTGTTCTTTGATCGTCTGTCCCGTCCTTCAGTCTAGCCCGCCAGCGCACATCTCGGCCAGTGGTAGTGCTCTTGCTGAGGTCGGGTTTATTCGTTAGCTTTTTGCAACGCAAAAAACGCAAAAGTTGAGAATCAAGTCCGATTTGCCCGCCTTGCACACTTCCCGCAACTGTGCAATATAAGTTTTTACATCGGGCTGTAAAGTTCCGTTCATCCGTTTGCTACCATATTCATTTGGATCGTCGCATGGCCCGCAGGGATGAGTGGCTGACTTTTCTCAGACCCCCAAATCTACTGCTATTTATAGGAAGGAATACACTGGAAAATGGGAGAGCTACCTGTTGCTATTAATGGCTTTGGTCGAATCGGTCGCTTGGTGTTCAGGGCGGCCGTCGAGCAAGGTGGCATCGAGATCAAAGCCATTAACGATCTAACCGACGCCCAAACACTTGCTCATCTGCTCAAATACGACTCCACCCATGGCCGCTTCGCCGGCGAGATAGAGGTTGCTGGAGACGACTTGATCGTCAATGGCCAAGCGATTCGCATCTTGGCCGAGCGCGACCCGGCCAACCTGTCTTGGGGTGATTTGGGGGTCGAAGTGGTGCTGGAGTCAACGGGATTTTTCACCGAGGCTAGCAAGGCTCGTGCCCATATCGACGCTGGGGCCAACAAAGTCGTCATTTCTGCTCCGGCCAAAGGCGAAGACGTAACCGTGGTAATGGGCGTCAACGACGACGCCATCCAAGCCGGCCATGCGATCATTTCCAATGCTTCGTGTACGACCAACTGTCTAGCCCCCATGGTCAAAGTCCTACACGAAAAATTCGGCATCGTCAAAGGCATGATGAATACGATTCACTCGTACACCGGCGACCAACGCCTGCTCGATGCTCCGCACAGTGACATGCGGCGGGCGCGCTCGGCGGCGGCATCAATGGTGCCCACAACTACGGGGGCCGCGGCCGCGGTAGGTAAGGTGCTACCCGAGCTCGACGGCAAGCTCGATGGCTTGGCCATCCGCGTGCCAACCCCCGACGGTTCATTGACCGACCTCACCGCCGAACTCAAAAGCGCAGCGGATGCCGAAGCAATCAACGCGGCATTCAAAGCCGCTGCGGCCAACTCGCTGGCTGGCATCCTCGAGTACTCTGAGGAGCCTTTGGTCTTGGCCGACATCGTAGGCAACCCACACTCGTGTGTCTTCGACGCGCTATCGACGAATGTTCTCGAAGGAAATATGGTCAAGATTCTCGGATGGTACGACAATGAATGGGGCTACTCCAATCGCTGCGTAGATTTGCTGCGCAAGCTCGGCCAATGACCCAATACGAGGCCCTGCGACGTAAGCGGAGGCAGAAAGGCGAAACGCATGTTTGAGGAAGTCTGGAGAGCCTACGAAGAAAACGAACTAAGCCACAGCGCGGCACATCACTTGATGGCGATCCACGAGCTGCGCGAGATGCACGGCTACGCCCGCGTCTCGGATATCGCCAAGCACCTAAGCATCACCAAAGGCAGCGTCTCGACGGCCATGAAGCACCTCAAGGAACGCGGCTATGTGCAAGAGGATCTCAACCGCTTCCTCGAACTTACCGAACAAGGCTTGAAAGTAGTGCAGGAGGTCGAGGAAACGCGCTTGGTCGTGCAGCGGTTCCTCAGAGACGCCCTCGGTATGGACGAGGACGACGCAATGATCGACGCCTGTAAGGTCGAGCACCTAATCAGCACGGAAGCGCGGATGCGGCTGGTCCATTTTCTGCGCGTGTTGTTTTCGGAAAAACCTGCGGCCAACGGGTTTCTCCAGATGTTCCGCGAAGATGCCCTAGAGCTTCGCAATGGCGGCGACGTGAAAGCGTGAAACCTCTGCGATCTGTTACGGTTGCCCTATGGTTGCCTAGCAGAGAGCGAGTAGATTCCGAGAGGATATAGTTTTTATCTATCAGGCCGGACGTCGTCCGGCCTTTTTTTGAGCGAACGATGCTAGGTTTCCTACTGCGACAATTCCTTCCCATCGGTCTAGTGATCGCGGCCGTGGTCGGCGTCTTCTTCCCGACTTCGGGTAGGTACATGGCCGAGTTACCCACTCAGTACATCGCTGTCAGTTTTATTTTTTTTCTGTCGGGGCTGATGCTAAAGACCGATGAAGTCCACGCGGCCCTCGCTGCGTGGAAGGCGACGTCTTGGGGGTGTGTTTCGATTCTCTTCGCCACGCCCTTTATAGGTGCGGCGATCGCATTCCAGCTTCCGATGGAGCCCGCCTTCCAATTCGGTCTGGCCCTGTTCTGCTGCATGCCGACGACCCTGACCTCGGGCGTGGCGTTGACGGCGCAGGCCAGAGGCAACGTAGCCTTGGCCTTGCTTTTGACGGTGCTGACCAATATCGCCGGCATCTTCACGGTCCCCTTCGTGTTGGCGCATCTGCTGAGTTCCCTAGGCCAAGTCGAGCTTTCGGCTAGCGATCTGTTCGCCAAACTCTGTCTTTCGATCTTGCTGCCCTTGGGCGTCGGCAAGTACCTGCGGCGCTTCGCCGTCGATTGGGTCGACGCCCAGCGCTCGCGGTTGACTTTGGCCAGCAACGCGGCGCTGATCTCGATTCCGTGGATGAAATTCAGCGAGTCTTCTGGACGGCTAGCCCAGATAGAACCTGCGAGCTTGTTGATTCTGGTAGTGTCTGGATTGGCAATCCACGCACTCTACCTGCTGCTCAATGGCGGCGCTTGCGTGCTTTTGCAGCTCGAAGCGGCGGCGCGCAAGACCGTTGTGCTGATGGCGAGCCAGAAGACCTTGCCGGTGGCGATGACGGTGCTGGCTTTTTTGCCGGATTCGGCGGTGTCGCCCGAGCAGAAGGGGTTGCTAGCAATACCTTGTATTGTGTTTCACCTAGGGCAGATTTTCATGGATGCAGTTATCGCGACGCGGTGGGGGAACCGTGCAGCAGGTTAGGTGTTCTCACAGTGCAAGCGATGGCTCTCTTTTAACGGAGAGGAAGACTATGCGATACTTGATTGCGGCGGCATGGATCGCCGTTTCCCTCCTTGCTTGTGGCGACTCGGACTCTGTTGTTGGGGACAACCATGGCGACCAGCGGACTGAGGAAGGCGACCATGCACAGCTAGCGGAAATGCGACGGGAAATCGACGCGCTCGTCGGCGACGCTGCGGGTGCGTCCATTGCGGATTGTCGCTACGCGGGCGTGGGCTCCAAGCCCTGCGGCGGGCCTTGGGAGTTTGTAATTTACTCCGCCTCGTCAACCGATTCGACGGCATTAGCCGAGCGGCTGACAGCGTATAACGCCTTTGAAGCTGAGATGAACGAGCGCTATGGGTTAGCTTCGGACTGCTCAGTGCCCAACGCGCCGGTGTTGGCGTATAGGGATGGACGGTGCGTCGCCGAGTGACGCCTTGCCTTTAAGATCGTTGATCAACTCGGACCGCTCTGCTCAAATCTGCGAACGGTAGATCGCGTCGACCAATTCCATGGTCTTGGTTGCGTCGTCGAAATTCGTTTCGGAATCTTTCCCCTTTAACATACAATCCACAAAATGGCGGTTGATATCGTAGGGGCCGAAGGCTCGATAGTCCTCTGCGCTGCCGGCTAAGACGGTAGGGTCCAATTCGTCGATAGGCTCGGTCTTGTTGTCGGCGTAGAGCTGGCCGCCTTCTTCGGGGTCGCCGAAGAAGGAGATGCCGGGGGCATGGACCTCGACGCTGAACATCCGCCGACCAGCCATGAAGTTGTTGAGCAAGAGTCCGGTGGCCCCGCTGCTGAAACGGACTAGAGCTAGGTGGACATTCCAGTGGTCGGCGTCGAGGCGGCGCGAGTCGCTGGCAACGGATTCGACTTCGCCGCCGCATAAGTAGCGCAAGGTATCGACGGCGTGGATGCCATCGCAGGTAAGCATGTCCAACGCTCCGCGATAGTAGGGCGCGCCGCCGACCCAGTTTTTGTAGAAGCTGGCGTGGGCGGTGTGCACGATGCCGCGCTCTTCGCACAGCGTTTTACCACGGCGAATGACGGGGGCAAAACGGCGTTGGAAGGCGACGCCGGTCAGGACTTTGTGTCGCCGGGCTAAAGCGGCGAGTTGGCGGATTTGCTCGGTGGTAACGGCGGGGGGTTTTTCGATGATGAGATGGCAGCCGTGTTCGATCACGGTGGCGCAGATGTCGAAAAGGTGGTGCGGCGGCATGATGGCGTAGACCGCGTCGGGTTTTTCGCGTTCGAGCATTTGGCGATAGTCGCTGTAGCGGCCTTTGATGTCGTAGAGGTCACAGGTTTTGTGCAGGCGCTGTTCGTCGAGCTCGGCGACGGCGACTAGTTCGGCCTCGGGGATGTCGCGCAGTGAGGGATAGTGGGCCATCAGGGCGCGGCCACCAGCGCCGATGAAGGCGACGCGGATTTTTTTGCGAGCGCGACTTTTGTACTTGGGTCGCGTTTTGGCTTTGGCCATGTCTGTTCTCCGGACGCAGCTATGAGTGAAGATGCGCGGTCGCGTTGCCTGTCTGAATGGCTGCGGAGGTTACGCTGCGGCCGCAAGGTACTGCAGTCGGACTACACTCGCTCCTTAAAATTCCCCGCCCGGCGCAGCGCCTCGACACCGGACTCGGCGAGCGAGACGGGAAAGTGAACGGGGCGGTTGCCTTCTAGCTGCGACTGATAGATGGCCATGACCATTTCCAGCGAGCGGCGGCCCACGGCACCGTCGCTGCGCAAGGTGCCGCGGCCTTCCAAAGCATCGATCAACTCGGATAAGGCAGCGACGTACGTAGAGACAGGGGCTGGCCGTTCGACTTCGACTTCTTCGAGGCTGCTCCACTCAAAGCCGCTGTCAGGCTCGGACAGCGCGACCTTGGACTGAAAGAGGCGGACTTGCTCAGCATCCATACGGATCAGGCCGGTTGAGCCGCGCAGCTCGAAGGCGTTGTCGTTGTACTGCGTCAGTTCGGCACCACAGATCAGCCCAGTGGCTCCCCCTTTGAATTTAAGCATAGCAGCCGAAAAATCCTCGACCGCCCAGGGACGCATGCGCTGCTCAGCCATGCCGCACAGCCAATCCACCTCGCCGGCGTAGAGATCCATTAGGTCGAAATAGTGGGTGAAGTCGTGCAGTAAGGGGCCTTCGTTCTCGCTGCGCCACCAAGGGGCTGGCTTGCCCCCGTCCATGTAGCAGTAGATGTGATTAAACTCGCCGATAGCTCCCGCGTCGAGGAGCGTTTTGGCGAGAACCCACTCGGAGTGCCAGCGGCGGTTGTGGTTGATCTGCAAGAGCACGTCCTCTGCTTGGCAGGCCGCGATCATCTGGTCGCATTCCTCCAGTGAGAGTGCCATTGGCTTTTCGCAGATGATGGCTCGCGTCGCGGAGGCTTGGGCGCAGTTGGTGACCATTTCGGCATGGAGCTCGGGATGGGTGGCGACGATGCAGAGGTCGGGCTGGACTTCGGCGAGCATTTGCCGATAGTCGTGGTAGAGCGCCTCGACGCCGAAGCGCTCGCCAAAGGCGTCGAGCTTTTCGCGCCCTCGGTTGACGCCGGCGACCAACTCGCAGGAAGGATGTTGGACAATGGCGGCGGCGTGGTTGTCGGGCAGGTCGGAGAAACTGAACTGATAGCCGACGCGACCCGTGCCGATGATAGCAATGCGATACGTGGACATGAAACCTCCAGCTTTAGAAGAGATCGAGTTGAGGAGCAAGCACACCTTCGAGGGCGAGCAACGCTTTTTTGATCGGCAGCCCTCCGGCGTAGCCGACTAGCGCGCCGTTGCTGCCAATGACGCGATGACAAGGCACGACTATCGGCAGGGGATTCTTACCGTTGGCTAGACCGACGGCGCGGACCGAGTTTGGGTTGCCGATGCGGCGAGCTAGTTCTAGGTAGGAGACCGTCTCGCCGTAGGGAATCTCCGCGAGTGCGGCCCAGACTTTGCGCTGAAACGCCGTTCCTTGGGGGTTGAGCGGCAGATCGAAGCTGCGTAGATGACCGGCGAAGTAGGAATCGAGCTGGTCGGCGACCGGATAGGGTAACGCAGCCACGGCCTGCCAATCTGGCGGTGGGCTAAAGTCGCCGTTCTCGAAATAGATGTGTCGCAAGCCCGTGGAGTCACCGGCTAGGAGCAGTTCGCCGATGGAACTGGACACAGTGGTGTAGAGCAAGTTTTCAGTGGACATAGCGATATCTTTAATTTCTGACGGCAACATAGCTCGTCTTACTGCGATTCCCCCAGCGCCTGAAAATCCGTCCCCGTCGGCTCCTGAAAAACTCGCAGATCAAAGGCGGGCACAATGGCGAAGATGTGGTCGAAAATGTCGGCCTGAATCGCCTCGTAGTTGGCCCAGACGATATCCTGGCAGAAGACGTAGATTTCGAGGGGTAGCCCCTTGGAGGTCGGCGCTAGCTGACGCACGAGAAAGGTCATCTCTTGGTTGATCTGCGGATGGTTTTTCAGATAGGCCTGCACATAGGCGCGGAAGGTGCCGATATTAGTCATGCGCCGACCGTTTACCAGATGTGAGAGGTCCACTTGATTGAGCTTGTTGTATTCGGCTAGCTCTTGCTTCTTCCGCTCAATGTGGGCGGTGATGTACTGGATTTTGGCGAAGCGGGTGAGCATTTCCTCGTCGCAAAACTTGATGGTGCTAACGTCGAGGTAGATCGCCCGCTTGATCCGCCGCCCGCCTGACTCCTGCATGCCGCGCCAGTTTTTGAACGACTCGCCGATTAGCGCGTACGTGGGGATGGTCGTAATGGTCTTGTCCCAGTTTTGTACCTTGACCGTCGTCAGCGTGATGTCGATTACGTCGCCGTCGGCTCCGTACTGGGGCATTTCAATCCAGTCGCCGTAGGCGACCATGCGATTTACCGAGATCTGGATGCCAGCGACTAACCCGAGGATCGAGTCGCGGAAAACCAAAAGCAAAACCGCGGTCATCGCCGTCAGGCCGCCGAGCAAGTAGAGCGGCGATTGGCCGATTAGGGTTGCGACGACGATGATGCTGCCGAGCAAAAAGAGGATGATCTTGAGGAACTGCACCGGCCCCTTGATAGAGACTTCGTGCGAGGTCCTAGTGCTGTTGTAGATGCGGACGCCTGCGCTTATCAACGCCTCAACGGCTAGTAAGCCAGAGAGCACCAGATAAACATGCGCCGCGGTCTGGATGATTTTGACGGAAACGGGGTGGCCCTCTAAGGCCATTGGCCCTAGGTGGTAGAAGACGAGGCCGGGGACTAGATGGGCCAGCCGGTGCAGGACCCGGCACTCGATCAGGGCGTCGTCCCAGGGGATATCGGTGCGGCGAATGATGGCGTCGAAGCCGCGGAGTAAAGGCCCTCTGGCTAGAAGGTGGGCGAGCAAGGCGACGAAGGCCACCACGGCCAAGGCGACCAGTGCGGCGAGGTCTTCGCCGAGGTCCTTGCCGAGGCCCCATTCGAGAAATTGGCTGCGCAGTAAGTTGAGCATCTGTTGTTTACCCATCCAAGGGCGGCGTCATCGGTGTTCTACGCGACGATCTGTGTCCGGCTGTACCTCATGCGGCCACATCAAGTGTGGCCGGATTACTCGGGGCAAGTGGCGATGCCGTATAGGGCTTCGCCAATGAAATCGCGCCGCCACCCGCGCAGGAGGCGATGATCCTCGGGCGTGGCCGCGACTGCGGCGATGACTAGATTGTGCACTTCGGCGCGGGTCGCGACAAAGGGCGCATCAATCCGCGCCGCGTCGCTTTGGCGGCGCAAGTGATCCATGGACTGGGCGAGCTTGCGTTCGATGACCTCCTTGTCGAGCTGCGGTCGGCGCAGCCGGGGCGGGCACTCCGCGTCGGGGACGGCCAAGCCACGGCGAATCTGTTCGAGAAGATAGCGGTCGTAGCGGTGATTGCCGAGCGTGCGGATCCGGCCCAGTTCCTCCAGCGACTGAGGCTTGCGCCGGGCTAGCAACACGAGGACTTCGTCCGTCAACACGTGATTGCGCGGCCGGTCGCATCGCTGGGCTTCCTTTTCGCGCCAAGCGGCCAACTCGCGGAGAATGGCCAATTCGCGCGGGGAAGCTCGGCCCGTGCCCTTGATCCGCGTGAATTGCTCTCGCGGGTCTCGCTCCTCGTATAGACTCGGGTCGTCGTACGCGGCCATTTCCTCTGCCAGCCAAGAGCCGCGACCGATTTCCTCGACGCGCGCCTGCAACACGTCGTGCGCCTTGTGCAGATAGCGCACGTCCTCAATGGCGTACGCTAGCTGGTCCTCGGAGAGCGGGCGGCGGACCCAATTGGTGAGTGTCTCGGTTTTGTCGAGGACCACGCCGAGGGTCTGCTCCAAAAGCTCAGCCAGCGAAGTGGTAGAACTCATATTGGCAAGCCCGGCTGCGCAGCGGGTGTCGAAGATGTTGCGCGGAAAAGCACCCGTGGCCCGGCGCAGAATGGCCAAGTCCTGTTGGGCGTCGTGGAGAATCAGTTCGACCTTTGGGTGCTCTAACAGGGTACCCAGAGGCGAAAGATCCGCAATCGCCACCGGGTCAATCAGGTGGCAGTCGCCGTCGGCGAGAGCCAATTGGATCACGCCTAGCTTGGGATAGTAGGTGCGGTTCCAAACGAATTCAGTGTCTAGGGCAACGCGCTCACAGTCTAGAGCGCGCTCGACAAGTTCGGCAAGAGCGTTTGCAGTGTGGATCATGCGTCCATGAGCATCTTGAAGTGAAGATTAAGCAACATACGACGGAGGCTCTAAGATGACAAGCGCCAGAAGCGGCGCACGGGGGTTTGCTCCCGGTAACCGGCCAGCCGAGTACTGAGCAGCCAAGCCGCAACAAACGCGAACTGGACTGCACACAAATAAAAAAGCGGCCCCCGCGGACCTGCCAGCGCAGCAGACCATTGGAAACAAGCCCCACCCGCGATGCCGCCGACAATACCCCCTAGCGCCGAGGCGTACATCGCAAGGGAGAATCCTTCGGCTTGGTGCTCTTTGGAGACAGCGTCGATCATCGCCCGCGACTGCCCCATTTGGTGGCCGCCGTCCAGCGCACCCCAGAGCAGATAGACTCCCCCCGCCCAGAGTGCAATCCACGGAAGTCCCGTAGGCAGGAAGAGCCAAGCGGGTGCCATGGCCGCTTGTAGCAACAGAGTAATGGTCAGCGGTCCCCGGCTGCCGTGCCGGTCCACCATCCGACCCCAGCCATGCAGCCCCGCCACATAGCCGAGGGCTTGTACTGGCGTCATCCAGACGAAGTAGCTAACGGGCAGCCCCCAATCCGTGAGCGCCACGACCCACAGCGGAAAGGTCGCCGCTAGCACGGCCGTGCGGGCCATGACAAAGAGCGCGTATGCGCGCATCTGGGGCGTAGCTAAGGCTTGGCGCAAGCGGCGGATGAGGCCTTCGCCGGGCGGGGACAGAGGTCGCTCAGCTACTTGGCGAGCCAAGAAGGCCCCACCGAAAGTGGAGAAAACTGCTAGGGCAAAGAGCGGCCCAAAGTCGTCAGCCATGGGCTGAGAGCCGAGGTACCAGCCGATCAGGATGGGCAAGGCGAGTTCGAGCAGGCGCTGCTGAAGGCGCATGCGCGTTAGAAAGGCTCCGAGCCCACTGCTAGCGGTGTTGTCTTGGACTAGGGGCCACCAAGCGGTGTTGCCCGCTTGGTATGCGAGACCGCGCGCGCTAAACAGGGCTAGGCCGATCCAAGCGGCCCAAACCCCGTTTGCGCCATAGAACGCCAACAGCGCCAGTGCTAGCCCGGCCGGGAACGAGCAGAGCCGACCCCAAAAGAAGACCCCGGCCTTCCCAGTGCGGTGCATTAGCTGCAACCCGACGACGCGCCCCATCCTTTGTAAATACTCGCTGGTGGCGACTAAACCGATGAGAAAAGGCGAAGCATTGAGCGAGAGGAGAAAGAGGGGGACGAGAGAAGTGAGGAGGGCACTACTGATCGAGCCGCTAACGGCGACGCCGATCAGCCGCGACTGGCTGCGGCGACGAGTTGCTGGAGAAATTCTGTGCCTGGGGTTTGCCGTGTTGCTTGGGGTGTCGGGCATAAAAAAAGAAAAGGCCGACAGTACATCAGGGCAAATTGCGCTCAGTGCTCGCGCATCAGCGCGCTAAATGGGTGCTGCTCAACATCACTGGTGCGATCTAAATGCGGCTTTTTCCCCGGGCGTCGGCGAGTGGTCGAAGGCACCGCGTTGGATCACTGCAGCCGTCCCGCCCGCCGCTTCGATGGTTGCCCGCTGGCTGGCATGGACCTGCTCGTCAACTGCTTCCGGGTCGAGCAAGGCGCGCAATTCTCTTTCGCAATCTCGCAACAGGTCTTGGTGTTCAGGCATTCCGGACAAGTCGTTTAGCTCGTCGGGATCCTCCGCCAGGTCGAAGAGTTGCGGTGGTGCGCCGACGTAGTAATTGTACTTGTAGCGATTGCGGCGCAACATGTAGGTGCCGTGCTCGGTGCCCAGCGCGTGATACTCGCTAAAGACGGTGCGCTCTTGATCGTCCCCTTGTGCGATCTGCCACAGCGAGCGGCTGGGGAGGTCTTCGTCGATCAGTTTAGCCCCGACGCATTCGAGCGCGGTTGGAAAGCAATCCACCAAAGAAACAGGCGTCTGCACCACCTTCCCCTCCGGCACGTCAGGCCCAGCCATAATCATCGGCACAGCCGCGGCCTCGTCGTAGAGCGTGAACTTGCCGAAGATGCCTCGGGCTCCCAAACACTCGCCGTGATCAGACGTGTAGAGAACGCGGGTGGAATCCGTCAGGCTGAACTCGTCGAGCGCACTGAGTACGCGACCGATCTGCTGGTCGAGATAGGTCGTGGTACCGTAGTACGCGGCTGTAACTCGCCGCACCGTCTCTTCGCTGTGCCCTTGGTCGAAGCGGAAGAAGCGGCGGAAGTAGTCTAGCGCGGGATGATCGGGCCACGTGTCAGGCGTCCACTGCGGTGGCAGCGGCACGTCTGCAAGCGGGTATTGGGCGTAGATTTCCGGCGGGGCGATATAGGGTGGATGCGGACAGACGAAATTGAGGAAAACCACCCAAGGCTTGGCATCGTCGCGGTGTTCGGCGAGCCAGCGCAAGGCGTGTTCGGTGCAGAGGGCGTCGTACTGCAAATAAGTCGAATCGCCCGCGCCCGCTCGCCCAAGCTCGCCGTGCTTGTCGCGAAAGGGCGGCTGATCGCGGATGCAGCCGAGGACATCGCCGACGCCATCGACTACGTGCAACGGCTCGATTTCCTCGCTAAATCCGTGATCTGCGCCTTGCCCCTTGAAGTGCAGCTTGCCGATCGAATCGCAGCAGAAGCCCTGTTCGCGCAGGCGCTGATGCCAGGAGACGGGCGTGCCGTCATAGGGATGTCCGTTGTCCCAGTAGCCGATCTGATGCACGTAGCGGCCGGTGGCCAGCGAGGCGCGGGCCGGAACGCAGATCGGGCAATTGGTATAGGCGTTCTGGAAGCGAGTGCCGCGAGCAGCTAAGGCGTCCAGATGGGGCGTCTGCACCAGTGGATTGCCGTAGCAGCCGCTAGCGAGCCGGTGGTGCTGGTCGGACAAAATGAAGAGAAAATTGCGCGGTTTCACGGCGCTCCAACGACTTTGTCTGCGCCGATTTGGGGTGGCGTGGGATAGTGCTGGCCGCGTTGGCCGGAGAGGTTGCGGTTGGGACGGGGTGCCCATTGCTGGTCGGGTAAGCCGACGAGTTGATCGTCTTGGACCCAGGCTTCGTCGCTGCCGTAGAGTTCGCCGACGAGGCGCTCGCTGAGCTGGGCCTGTATTGCGGCGTGGTCTGGTGAGCCAGCGAGGTCGTTCAGCTCGCTGGGGTCGCTTGCGAGATCAAAGAGTTGGACGCGGTTGCCCACCGGATAGTAGATCAGTTTGTGTCGCCCCGCGTGGATCATGCGGGTGGCAGTCGTCCCTTCGCCGCATTCGCCGTAGAGATAACTGCGCCGTTCCTCGCCGACCATCGATAGGCCCTCGACGGTGTCGGGGATATTGATGCCCGCTAGGTCGAGCAAGGTCGGCATGACGTCCTGCCAGCCGACGAGGCGGTCATCGACGGTGTGATGCGGCACTCGTCCGTCCCGGCCTCCGAGCAAGATCATCGGCACGTTGGCCGACTGCTCATAGTAGAGCCGCTTGGCCCAGAGGCCGTGGTTGCCGAGCATATCGCCGTGGTCGGCTGTGAAGCAAATAATGGTATTGTCGAGCAGCCCCTCCTCGCGCAGGGTGCCGATGACCACGCGGAGTTGGTGGTCAATCTGGGTGCAGAGCGCGTAGAAGGCGCGGCGGATGCGCAGAACCTCCGGCCCCTTGAGGTGGGCGTTGGCTCCTTGAATGACTTTGAGCGCATAGGGCAGATCGTCAAAGTCGCGTGCCCAAGTGCCGTGGTGCGGCGCGTCGATGTCGATGTCGCGGTAGAGGTCGAGATAGCTCTGCAAGGGCACCAGCGGTGGGTGTGGGTGGCGGAAGGACAGGTACCAGAAGCCGGGCTTGGCCGGGTTGCGCCGCTTAATCATCCGGCTCATCTGGCGCGCCGCCCAAGTGGTGGGGTGGCAGTCCTCGGGCAAGTGCCAGGGGCGGAAGGAATATTCGTTGTTGCTCATGCCGTGGGCAAAACCCATACCCGCATGGCCTTGGTCCGCCAAGAAGAGATCGTAGTCGTCAACCGCTCCCAAATGCGGCCGGCCTTCTTCGTCGAGGAGCACGTCGTCGAAACCGATGCGGTCGCGCTGGGGATAGACGTGGAGCTTGCCAACGGCATACGCTTGATAGCCGGCGTCGCGGAAGGTCTGCGCCACGGTCGGCAGCTCGGGCATGGGGGCGGTCGTTTTGAAGACCCGGTCGCCGTGGGTGCGCGGCGAAGTGCCCGTCATCAGGGTGCGACGAGCGGGAATGCAGACCGGGCATTCGCTATAGGTGTTGGCAAAGCGGGTGCCGCTGCGGGCTAAAGAGTCGAGGGTGGGGGTGAGAATGGCGGAATGGTTGGCTTCGCCCAAGAGGGAAGCGGACCAATGGTCGGTGGAAATCAGGAGGACGTGCGGTCTGTCGTTTGCCATCGGCTCAAGCCACCTCGTAGTCGCGCTCGGGCCGGGCCGGGTTGCCCCAGTGGCCAGCCGGATCGGCGGCGTTAATCAGCACGCCTTCCTTCTCCCAAGAGTAGCCGGGGATTGCGCGCACGTCGGGGGTGCAGTAGCGCAGCGTTAGCCCGCAGCGACGGCGATCCGATTCGTTGTAGTGCGAGCTGTGCAAAAGCAGGTCAGAGTGGATCGAGACCTCGCCGGCCTTGAGCTCGACGTCGACGATCTCGCCGTAGCGCTCAACATCTTCCACCGTCTGATCGAGGACGTTGTTTTCCGAGGCGTCGCTTGGGCGGAATTCGAGCTGGCCGTGGAGCTGCGAGCCCGCGACGAAGCGCATGCAGCCATTGTCGATGTCAGCGTCGTCAATCGCTAGCCAGACGGTCGCCGTCTTTGAAGGAGTCAGCGGCCAGTAGCTGGCGTCTTGGTGCCAGGAGATGGTGGTGCCGTCCTTGGGCATCTTGCAGAAGTAGTGTGAGGCTAGGCCGATCAACTCGGGACCGAGGAGATCGTGGACGCAGGCGAGGATCTTGGGATGGTGCATGAGGTCATAGACCTTGGCGAACTTGAGATGCGCCGAGCTGAGGGTGAAGCTACCATAGCCGGCGGCCATAACCTTTCTCAGTTGCTCGTCGAAGAAGGCCCGGTGCTCGGCAATCTCGGCGTCGTCGAAAATGCGCGAGCCCTTGAGGTAGCCGTCTTGGTTGAAAGCGGCGACCTGTTCGGTAGTGAGGGTGGTGGGGTCGTCGACGGTGCTGGGATAGAAGCGCAAGTCGCGGTCCATTTCGCGCAGTTCGTCGTGGGTCGGCACAGCCTTGAAGGTGTGATCAATCTGGTTTGTCATGGCGTCATTCTCCTAGCAGATAGGTTCGCAAATAAAACGCAATTTGCTCCTTGTCTCAAGGGTGGGAGATAGTCGGCGTAGAAGAATTCGCTGGTGATCTCGACGAGGTCTGTCGATCTGTTCATCGGCCCATCAGTTCCTCGTAGACCCCGCCCGTCTTGGCTTGGATATTTTCGCCGCCAAAGGGATAGAGAAACCCCCAGACCAGAGCCCCCACCAACATCAAACTGAGGTAGAATAGCAAGATGCGGCGGCCCCAGACCGCCCCAAGCATGGTCAGAGTGGAGAACTTGGTGGCTGGCCCGGCAATGAAAAAGCCCAAGGCCGCCCCCGGACTCATCCCCATCTGCATCATGCTCTCGACAATGGGAATGCTGCCGCCGCCGCAGGCGTAGAGCGGCACCCCCAGAGCCACAGCCACGGGCACGGCCCAGACGCTACCGGGGCCGACCAGCGCCAGCACTAGCTCTTGGGACAGGAAGGTCTTTACCAAAGCGGCGATGAAGATTCCCAGGCCGAAGAATTTGGCGATGAAGAGCAAATCGCCGCGAAAGCGCTGTGCTAGTATTCTGACTTCAGACCGCCCGTCCGTCTTGGCCGGAGCGTGTTCCGCAGGGACGGCTGTGCGGACGGCGAACGTTAGGCGACGCAGAGTGGACTGGGCTGCAAAACCGGCCAACAGTCCCACGCTGGCCGCCGAGACCAACCGGGCTACGGCCATTTCCATACTTATGGTGCCAGCGGTGTACACGAACAGGGCGGGGTTCATCAGCGGCGAAGCCACGACAAAGGCCACCAAAGGTGCGGCCGGTACGCCCATATTAATTAGGCGGCCGGCCACGGGAATGGCGGCAAAGGTACACAGGGGCGAGATCAGGGCTAGCAGGGTGGATGCCACAATGGAGCCGTTGGCTCGTTGCTGGAGGGTGCGGCGGATCCGAGTCTTAGGCAAGTAGCGCCAGGCTAGGGTGCTGAACAGGGCACCTAGGACCACAAAGTACCAGAGCTGGGCTGCCAAATCCCAGAAATTTGCCAAGACGCGCAGCGTGTAGGTATTCCGCAGGTAATGCTCTGCAATGCTGGCGGCTTGCCAGAGCGGATGCGTCAGGTCGTGGTAAAGGGTTTGAATCATTTTCACGCCTGAAGGCGCGGTGAAGTCTACGCTCAGCGAACCAAGGTCATGGGTCGGGCCTTGCGCAGATCACCGGCCTTGAGGACGGCGAAGTAGGTTCCGCTAGCCACGTTGAAGCCCGAGGCGTTGCGCGCGTCCCACATCACCTCGTGATAGCCCGAGGTGACGTCTCCTTCCACCAGGGTACAGATCCACTGGCCCGCCGCATTGTAGATGTCCAGCTTAGCAGGTCCTGCTTGGGGCAGGGCGAAGCGGATGCGGGTGCTGGGATTGAATGGATTCGGGTAGTTTTCCAGTAGCACCGGTGATTCTGGTAGGGGCTGGCTGGCCGTTGACTCTTCCACGGCCGTGGGAATCTCGCCCGGCAGCAGGAATTCAATGCCGGGTAGGCGGTCCCCGTCTTGGTCCACCACGTGCGCGGCCAGCACGGTGTTCCCGGCTGAGTTGCCGATTTTGAAGAGCAGTCTGTTTTCCCCCTGTACTAGACGAATCGGAACCTTCTGGTCGGCCAGTTGAAAATTGCGCCGAGCGACGTTCTCATAGACTACATCGCCATTCAGCCAGACCTTGGCGTAGTCGCCGTAGCCGAGCCACAGGAAGCCTTCCTGCGCCTGCGGTGTATGCACTAGAGTGAAGGCGTAGTTGGCGATGTCCTGATCCTTTCCATTGAGGTCGCCCAACGGTAAGACTTCAGCGGTATAACCGAGGTGCTCTACCTGCGTCCACACCACATCGCCGGCCGGCTCGTCCTTTCGGGGATATAGCTGGGCTTCGTTGGGCAGAGGTTCGAAGCCGATATCGCTGCTGTTGGGAAACGGACCGGCGACGAGCCAGCGCCGGATGCCGCGCCCGTAGAACGCGCCCTGCCGACTGCCGCCACGGGATTTGACGAAGTTGCGCTGCGCGCTAGCGGGCGCGCGTCCCTCCACTTGGATCCGATTTAGATCGAAAGTGCCAAAGCCCTTGGTCGCTGCTAGGTAGAGATGCTCCAAGTCGAGCGGATTGAAGCCCATGACCACGTTGGCCATGGCTTCGGTGGCGAGGGGATCGCCGCCTGCTACTACCACGTTGTGTTGGACGTTCTGCCCCCACTGCGGCCCGTCGCCTTCGGTGCCCCAGAATCCCTCGATGACGGTATAGGCCGCCGGGTTGTAGGAGAACAGGTCCACGTACCCGTGCTCGGGGTTGTTCTGGTAGTGTTGACGCTTGGAGGTGCCGTCGCCGTAGGCTCCCGAGGCGAGGGTGCCGACGTAGTTCTTGATGCCTAGGGTGGTGCCGTAGATGGTGGTCTTCATGGCGGCGATGGAAATTACTTTATCGGCGTCTATGATCGGTTCGGGCATGAAGTAGCCTTCCTTGCGGAAGCTGCCGGTGCCCTCCACGTGGAAGCCGAACTGGGCACCTGGATACCGCAGACGCGTCACGCCCAAGCGCTGAATGGGTCCGCCCGGAACCGGCTCACGGCGGAAGGGGGCGTAGTTGAGGTCGGAGGTGTCCACCACGGTGGAGACCCCCATGGCGGCGAACTTTTCTAGCATCTTGATGTACGAGAGATCGCCGAATTCGGGATAGGTCGCGGACCAGCCGTCTTCTTCTGCATTGGTGGGAAAGCCAGGCTCGCCTTTGCGGGGAGATTCGGCCCCGCCCTCGGCAATGGTGATGCGCCGCGGTCCCACCTGCTCGATGAGGTAGTTAATCACGCTCTTAACTACCCGCAAATCCGTGATCTGGCCCGGGTGTTCGATGCCATTGTGGTAGTATGCCGAGGAGGGATTTCCCCTGTTGGTCACAATGTTGACTTTGACGACGACCCAGTCGCTTGGCTCGATAACGGCGCGAATGGAGCGCTCCGATTGGTCCAAGTCAAGGGCACGGCGGACGATGGCGTCCACTTGCGCGAAGTTCAAGGAGGTGTTTAGGGCTGCCGGCTCGGCCAGTTCCGAGTCGCTTGAAGTGGCTACCGCTACGGTCGGATGGCCCTCGCCCAAAGTAAGAGTGCCGGGGCGCAGGAGGGGCAGGCCCTCTACCTGCAAGGGCTCTTGGGCTTGGTGCACCGATCCTGCCGTCCCGACGAAAAAGGTCTGCGCTTGGTGGGCGTAGATGTCCCAGGCGATCAGAGCGCCGATCAGCAGAAGCAGGGCTAAATTTGCAAGTTTGCGTTTTGTCATTTTGGGCATGATCGACTCTCCCGCGTTTGAGGTCGGTACTGCGCGCAAGCGGCGGATGTCCGCACGGTCACCAGATATAGTTACGGTATTTCGCGTAGAACTGAAAGTGATCCTTGGCCTGTCTTGATTTTTCCCCAACTCAACTTCTCGACTGAGGTAGCGTCTGGACTGTACACGTAGATCTCCACTTCGTAAAAGATGGTAGGGCCTAGCGTCCAGAGCTCAAGGTTGTCGGCTGTAGTGTCCGGGGGAAAATAAATCTCGATCCACTGGTCCACTGCCCGCGCATTCTCTTCGATCAGGGCGGTTTGCACTCCTTCGGGTTCGCGCAGGGTGCCGGTCTCGTCTAAGCGTCCGCCTAGATAGGCGCGAACTTGGTAATCATTGCCGATGGCACCGACGTAGATCCGCAACTTTTCCAGTTGTAGCGGTTCCTCCCAGGCAAATACCAAAATCCCCTTGGTCTTCCAGGTGAAGGGTTGGGCATCGGCATCTTGGGGAACCTTGCCGTCTCCCAGAACATCGGGATCGCCCTCGTGGGAATTCCAGATCGTAGCCCGGGTCATGGCGTCGGGTGTGATGTTGCGGCTAGCTGCACCTAAGAAAAAGAGGAGTGCAACGATTGCTGAAATAACTATTCTCATTGTGGACAGCCTATTCCAAGGCGTGGGGTTGTGAGCAGGTAACTCTAAATATATCTTGGGCGCAAAAGGAGGAGGATAATGGAAGCAAACAAAACCATTTCGCCAGAAGTAGGGACGCAGTTGCTCTTTGAAAATGAGCGGGTGCGGGTTTGGGATCTGCGGTTGGCTCCGGGCGAGAGCACGGGAGTGCATCGGCACGAGCACGACTACCTATACGTAGTTATTGGCGATGGCCGGTTGCAGGCGGCCGATGCAGAGGGAAGTCGAGGGGAGGCTAGGGAGATGAAGGACGGGGACGTGCGGTTCAGCGAGGTCGAAGGAGAGGCGGTACACGAGGCGTTTAACGTCGGCGAAAAGCCGTGGCGCAATATTATCGTCGAATTGAAAGACTGAAGCCGACTGACTCAAGGAGAGAATATGATCCTAAGAAGGCTGTTATTCGGCCCGGCCCCCTCGGCCGGTGTTGGCTATTCACTGGGGCTGCTGCTGTTGAGGGCGTCCGTCGGCAGCATGATGTTGCTCGGCCACGGCTGGGGTAAATTGACCAGCTTTGCGGAGCGTTCCTCCTCGTTTCCCGACCCCTTGGGCATCGGATCGTCGCTGAGCATGGCCTTGGCTACCAGTGCCGAAGCGTTTTGCGCCCTAGCGGTGATTTTGGGATTCGCCACCCGCTGGGCTGCCGTGCCGCTCATGGTCACCATGGCAGTGGCCGCGCTTATCATACACGGGGACGATCCGTGGGCGAAAAAGGAATTAGCTGTATTGTATTTTTTCCCCTTTGCCACGTTGTTTCTAACGGGCGGGGGACGCTATTCTCTCGACGCCTTCTTCCGGCGCGGCGCACACTAAGTCCTACAGAATGTCAGGAGACTGCGGATCGATGCAGGCCCCGCTGGGTCGCGGCCCCTGTGGCCGCTGCGGCATCTGGTCGTAGGACTGGTACGAGATGTCTAAGTACGGCGTCTCGACGCGGCGGTGCCCTTCGTGGCGCGAAATCATTGCCGCGTCGATAACGCCAGTTGTCAGCAGGGTGCGCTCGGGCGGGTACGGGGCCTGACCCGTTTTGAAAAACTGCTGGATGTTGCGGCACAGATAGCCGAAATGGGCAAACGGCCCCTCGTTCTGCAAGTAAAACTCCGTGGCCTGCACCTGCCCTCCTATCCGCACGGCATAGGCGAAGTCGCTGACATAGCCGCTGAGCATCAACGTCGCCGTGCGCAAGCCGTCGCCGTGCTCCATGAGGAAAACGGCCGGCTCTTTGGCATGTTCCTCCATAGGCCCATCCGGCTTTTTCGCAATGGCAGCGCAAGCGGCCTCGGCTAGCTCCCCAGACCACAGCCCCTCGTCGCGGGCGCGCCACACGTCGTCCCCTTCAAGGCACTGCACCCACGCCACCCCCCGTTCGCCGCCGCTGCGTCGCTCGACCATGCACTGCAAAGTCTCCAAGGCGTGGTACCCGTACGCCTCGATGCCGCCGTAGCCGATGGACAGGGCTTCTTCAATGGACGTCTCCTTGGGGTGTTCCAGCCAAGGAGAGCGCCAAGACAAGGGTAGCGACGACCCGGCCATCAGCGGGATGGCCAATTCTTCTGCCCGGTCCCACATCCACTGAGCGTCCCTAAAGTCATACGCAAAATGCTTATCTGAAAACACGGGCACCGAGCGGCCGCTCTCGGCAAAGACGCCGGCGATTTGCTCGAAGAAATAGCGGCGCGGGTACATGTGGCGGCCCCGCTCGTTCCAGGGGTAGTCACCGTGCTCGCCGATGAGCAGCACCGCATCTACATTGAGCTTGTCGGCACCAGCGTGCAGGGCGCGGCGGATGCTGGGATAGATGGGGACCCCGTACTCTTGAGCCAAGCCCACGCCGATATCGTTTTCCAGTACATGGTCGATGTACAGGGACGCTAGGTCCACTTCTGGGGGCATCAGTCCTTCGTCCGTGGACATGCCCTTCATAAACTTGGTGGCAATGACATCGGCATGGGATTTGGGATAGTAGATGGTGGCGATGGCGGCTACTCTCATGGTAAAGCTCCTATAATGGAAACGGCACTTGCTGCTGTATGCCGAAGACAGTGGAAGGTGGTATTGTAATGTCGTGAGTCGAGTGCTACCAGCCTAACCGAAAACGCTCAGGCCGCCCAGCATCCCTCCGTATAAGGCTCGCGGAGAAAGAGTTTTTTGCGTTGGGGACTGGCGCGTTCAATCCACTCGGGCGGGATCTCCTGCGTATAGCGATGCGGCGGCCCGGCTTCTTTGAAGATGTCGATGTTGAAGATGCGATAGGGTTGGGGAGAGTCCGCGGGTTTGGCCTCGACAGCGTGGAAAATCCGAGCGTTGATATAGACCATGCTGCCCGGAGGCACTGCGAGCCGAACCTCTTTTAGCTCGCGCCCAGCTTCTGCGTCGTATGCCCCGGCCAGCATGCGTTCAGGCGTGGCCTCTGCGGTCGGAGCGACGAGGTGGCTGCCGGGAATGACCTTGAGGTTGCGGTCGCCGAGTGTGAAGCCATTGGGATAGTAGAGAAGTTGAATGTAGTACTTGTCGCGCTCGGCGAGGTTGACGGGGTTTTCGTGCTTCCAGTGGTGGTGGTCTTGGTGAAAGGGAATGGGGCCTATGCCGCGTGGGGCGAGGTTGAGGGCGGAGTGGCAGAAGTGGTAGTTGGGGCCGATGGTGGCTTGCAGCAGCGCGATGACAAAAGGATCGTCGATGAGGTGGTCGCCGCACGGGCCGCGGTCGTTCCAAGGGCGGACGAAATAGGACTGGGGCGCGGCGGATTTCTCGTCCAAGGCGTCGAGGTAGCCGCGCACCGAGTCGAGACCGAGGATTTCGTTGGTTAGGCTGCGCCGTGCCTCGTCTTTGAGTACGTCTGGGTAGAAGATGTAGCCGTCTTGGTGGAAGGAGTCCAAATCGGCTGCAGAGGGTGCTTGGCGGCGAAATAGTGAGTTCATGGCGGTCCTTAGTTTTTAGCTACCGAGTGCGACGCGGCGTTTTGCAACTCATCTAGGCGGCTGAGAATCTAGCTTTCCGATTCTACCATTAGAGCCTTGACAGAGATATATTGGATAGGTATATAAGCTATATTAGCTAATATAACTAAATCAGGAGGCGTTTACTCTATGGAAACAAAAGTCATAGCTTCGACCAAAGCTCAAAATAACTTTGGTCAGGTAATAGACTCAGTTGTTCAGAATCGGACTAGATATATTGTCAAACGACGCAATGTATCTCAAGCAATCATAATGAGCTTAGCGGACTTTAATCAATTGTTGGCAAATTCGTCTGAAAGACAGAAGATGAGCGATATGATCGGCGAATTGGCTCCCGTTTACAGTCTCGGCGAAACAATAGGCTCTTCTGTTGAAGACGAGGCTGAAGTCCAAGATTGAGAAAGGTAGAGAGATGGTATATGCAGTGCAAACTAAAGCCGGGGAAGAATTAAATCGAATTTACGAGGAAGATCTGCCTGTCCACGAATGGTATCGGTTTGTTCTTTCCTATCCGCCTCACTTGGTTCGCCGCTACATTGAAAGGTTTGGCTTGACAAAGCACCACTGGGTCTTGGATCCATTTTGTGGTACGGGAACAACCTTAGTAGAGTGCAAGAAGAATGGTATTCCCAGTGCGGGCTTAGAGGCCAATCCTGTGGTGCAGTTCTTCGCTCAAACTAAGGTAGCATGGGATATAGATCCCGATAAGCTTGTTAAACATGCTAGGGGGATTACTAAAGAAGTAGAAGCGGAACTAGAAAAAGAAGGCATCGAAGACGATCCTATTTTCAAGCCTTTTGTTAACGGCAAAGAAACGAATCTGAAACCCTTAGACCCCCAATTAGAATCGCTGCTCATCAAAAACTCCATAAGCCCGAAACCACTCCATAAGGCTCTTACACTTATAAATAACCTAAATAAAAATTCAGATAAACATCTAATTGCACATGAAAGGTTAGCGCTTGCTAAACAGCTAGTTTACAGTATCAGTAATTTGCGTTTTGGTCCAGAAGTTGGAGTTGGAAAGCCGAAAGAGGATGCTCCGGTTATTGCTCCTTGGTTAAAGGGTGTAAAAGACATGGCGAATGATTTACGCCATACCCAGATCAAGCGCTACAAAGGTGTACCATCACTAGTAAAACTTACGGACTCACGCAGCGTAGATCCTTGCTTAGAGCCCTTGATGTTTGATGCCGTTATAACCTCACCTCCATATCCCAATGAAAAAGATTATACGAGAACGACTCGTCTTGAATCTGTTTTACTTGGTTATATAAACAATCGCGCCGATCTGCGTCGACAAAAGCAGAAATTGCTTCGATCCAATACTAGAGCAGTGTATAAAGCAGATACAGACGAGAGCTGGGTTGAGGATAATGAACGCATACAAGAGTTGGCGGATCGGATAGAAGCTCGTCGGATAGAGCTGGGAAAAACGTCGGGGTTTGAGAAACTCTATGCTCGAGTAGTGAGACTATATTTTGGAGGCATGGCGCGCCACTTAGAAGAATTAAAACGAGTTTTAGCACCAGGTGCCCAGCTCGCTTATGTCGTCGGAGATCAGGCTTCTTTCTTCAGGATTTTAATTCGGACGGGAGAGCTTTTAGCAAGTATAGCGGAAGAGCTTGGCTATGAAGTAATGGACATTGATTTATTTCGTACGCGGTTCTCTACAGCGACGCAAGAGCATTTGCGCGAAGAGGTTGTTCTTTTGCGATGGAACAGTTAGTTACCACTTCGGGGGCTTGGGAACCAATGTATATCGAGCTTTCTTCACAACCGAAGAGGCTACGAGTTTTGAGTTTAGCTGCAACACATCGTTTGAGTCGCACTTGGGAAATTCTGCGATAAATATATCCCCATTGTCTTCGAGTTTCACTCCTAATGGAATTGTAAAATCCATATCGTCTTCCATAAGTCGCTGTAAAGTTGCAGCAGCTATCCCTACGATCTGATTTAGAGTGAGTACATCGTTCCCTTTGGATTTTGCCTCACAGGGAATCGGTATTCGGCGATTTCCTTCTTTCATTACGAAAAAGCAATCCAATTCATGAGGCTGAACTTTTACTGGAGCTTGGACGCGCGTTATGGTTCCTTTAGGAACGCCAAAAAAGTCGTCGAGAATTCCTCCATACTCTATAGCGGCTAACAGGCCGCCTTCATCGGGACGCAGAAGGTCGAGTATATCAGGAGGGATATCAATACGAATGGGTTTAGCTACTAAATCTGAGGGACAAGCTACAGAGATTACCCCTGCGAAAGGACCGCTGTCTTGAAAAAATATACCCATTGAACCGCTATGAGTTCCTTCTCGCAAAAAATAACCTGCTTGCCTAGCAGAAGAGCTTCTCGCGTCTGAATTTCCCGACCGAGTAAGATCTTTCACAAAATTGTTCAGATTCGATGGAATCTTCCCGCCTGTCGCGGTAATCGCGTCTCTTACTTCATCGCGTGTAAACGGTATCTCCGGTTGCGGATTGTCGGAGTCGTATTTCCGCTTAAATATATGTTCAAGTGCTGCGGGTTTATCGTAATCGCTCTTCATAATGTAGACTGTATCTCCTTCATACAGATGGTGGTTGCTTCGACGACGGCTTTTGCTCTTGCCCAAAAGAGGGTAGCGCAAAGACGGCCCGCCAGCCTAGCCGGTTTAGACGCAAGTAATAAGAGGCCGTCAGCACGCCCCACAACGCATACGCGAGCGAAGTAGATAAGGCGGCACCCCGCAGCCCTAGCTTGGGGATCAACCATAGATTCAGGGCCACATTGACCGCCAAAGCGATACTGGGTGCCCAGAGGGTCATGGAGGGGTAGCCCTCGCCCATTAGCTTGGCGTTGAACACGGCCCCGAAGCCCAAGAACAACATGCCGGGCAGCAGCCAAATAAGAGGATCGTAGGCATCTGGATACAAGGGAAAGAAAACACTCAGCAGTAAGCGTCCGCCGAAGATCAAGACAACTGCCGAGAGCAGGGAGAAGACAAAGATACCTTGGCCCACGCCCAAAGAAAGCCGCGTGTCGTCTTGCCCGCGCACTATTTTGGCGAGCAGGATGACCGAGGCGATGTTGGCGACGCGCTGCACCATGTCCGTAAAGTTCGTCGCCACTCCATACATGCCGACCTCCTTCTCGCCCAAAAAGCGTTCTATCAAAAAGAGGTCGCTCTTGAGCAGCAAAAACATGAGCACCAAGCAGACCTCGCCACGCGAACCAATGCGAAGCATTTGCCCGAGCGCGCGTCGCCCTCCCCACCGAAAGCGAAATCCCCGGTACGAGAATAGGGCAAAAATCGCCAAGCCCGTTATTCCTACTGCTCCTACCCACACTCCCATCACCCGTTCCAATTCGAGATACCCTAGCTGGGAAAGGACTAGATTGCCGCCGAGATAGATGGCGATGAAGACTACGGGCAGCAGTGCGTAGGGCTTGAGCCGATCTTCGCCTAAAAAGACGGACAAACCCGCCCTTTGTAGCACAGTGAACGCAATCACGCAAATGCCCAAGACCCATTGGACCAAGGTGATACTGGGCACGAAGACCGTTGCGAGTGCCAAGCTAAAAGGGGCCGTCAGCAACAGAAGGGCACCCAAAACGAGGCAATACAACAAGGTGTGGTTGATCGCAGCCTCCCGCTCTCGCTCGCGTCCCACGACGTAAATGTTCCCCTTGTTGAGCCACTCGCCGAAGAACAGGACGCCCAGCATGACGAGCGCGGCCCATAGCCTTAGGGTGCCATAGTGCTCCGGTCCTAGCTGATCGGCCAGCAGGACCGAGTTCACAAAGCCCAAAGAAAAGACCAGAAAGGAGCAGGTTGTGTTGAGCGAGAAGCCGCGGAAAAAGTTCATTGAAATGGACAGTGGGTACCAAAGCGGCGACGGAGATGGCTGGTGCTTATCAAGCGAAAACCTAGGGCATGGCGACGAATCCGTCTTGGTGTAAGGATTCTAAGTCGGTCAGAGAAAGGCATCGAGACGGAAGCGAAAATTTACGCGCACGCTCCTTCCGTTATCAAGGCAGACTCAGCGCCACCAACTCGGCCGGCTGGTCGGCCCCGCCGGTGGGGATGGCGATGTATTGTTTGCCGCCGGCCATATAGGTGATGGGCTGGCCCGAGGCGTTGCGCGGCAGTTCGACTCTGCCCATTAGCGCGCCGTCGTCCGGGTCGAAGGCCCAAAGATAGGGCGCATTGGGATTGATCTTGACCTCGACAGCGTTGCCTCGGGGCGAGTTGTTGACCACGTCCCACTGCGCCTGCGTCGCGGCGA
>JAPPEG010000304.1 GCA_028875345.1 Gemmatimonadota bacterium | reverse complement strand
ATGGTCCGCCGTTCATGCTCGATATGACCATGACCGTCGTGGCCGGTGGCAAAATTGTGCAGAAGAACATTCGCCAAGAGCCGATGCCTGAGGGTTGGGTTATAGATCAGGAAGGCCAGCCCGTCACCGACGCCCAGCGCTATTTAGATGACGCCGAGGGCACCGGCGTCTTGCCATTGGGCGGCCTACAGTTTGGACACAAAGGCAGCGGACTGGCGATGATGGTGGAAATGTTGGTGGGGCCGCTCTCTCATGCGGGTTGCACCAAAGAAGGCGGCAGCGGCGGCGGTGGGATCATGGTCCTGGCGATCAATATCGAGGACTTTATCGACTTGGATTCGTACGAGCGCGAAGTCGAAGCGATGGCCAAGTGGGTGTGCTCGGCTCGTCCCTTGCCTGGGTTTGAAAAAGTTTATGCGCCCGGTGATCTCGAACAGAAGACGAGGGCGCGGCTGTTAGTCGAAGGCATTGATTTGCCCCAACCCACTTGGGATGAAATTGGCAAGGTGGCGGCGGAACTAGGCGTGGAGATGCCCGCCCTCTGAGCGTTATCAGCTAGAAATCAGAAAAGTTTGAAATTGCCCGCATCCATGCTGCGCGCTTGGTGCATGAGCACGGCGTTCATCAGTTCGATGGCCAGCCGCGACTCTAAGGTCGCGCCAGCGCGTACGCCCACGCAGGGATCGTGGCGGCCCTTGGCGAGTTGGAACTCGATTTCTTCGAGGTCTTTGCGCACGGAATTTTGGGGCCGGGCGATGGTAGCCGTGGGCTTGAAACTCAAGCGGCAGACGAGCGGCATACCCGTGGTCACGCCGCCGAGTAAGCCGCCGTGACTGTTGCTCTGGTACCCGCTGGTGCGGATGGGATCGTTGTGCTCGCTGCCTCGGCGCGCAGACGAAGCGCTGCCCGTGCCTATTTCGCAGGCCTGCACGGCATGTAGGCCACCGAGGCTGCCCATCAGGCGCAACTTCAGGCTTTGGTACAGCGGGTCGCCGACGAGGGGGGGCACGTTGACGGCCACTACTTCGAGCGCCGCGCCGATGGAGTCCTGTTCTTTGCGGGTCTTGGCAATCAATTCGGCCGCTTGATGAGCGAAGTCTGCATCCACCGCGCGGAGCGGTCCGCGCTCTAGATCACTTTCGAGGGCGGCACACGTTGCAGGAGACAAGTGCTGCTCGTCGGCCTCGGCGACTAGTTCGGCGACTCGTGCCGCTAGGGAAACGCCCGTCTCTAGAGGCCCGACTTGGCAGATCGAAGAGAAAATGGCCGTGCCGAAGTGCTTGGCTAGATAGAGGCGGGCAATGGTGCCGCCGATGACGTCGGAGATGGTCGAGCGATAGCTGGAGCGTCCGCCGCCGCGCACATCGACAAAGCCCCGCGATTTGTAGTGCTTGACTAAGTCGGTATGCCCAGGGCGGACGTGGCCCTGCGGCCCGGTGAACTGCTGGTAGTCGCCCGAGCGCTTGGCGGCTGAGAGCACCGCGGCGGCGATCGGCTCGCCCGTAGTGAAGCCCGCTTCATAGGTGTGCACCGGCGTCGCGTCTTCGTCTAGGTGCAAGTGCAGCGCCGGGCCGGATAGGAGTTGGTCGTGATTGTCTGAATAGAGGCCGGCTAGCAGGGCCACTTGGTCGTCTTCCCGCCGGGGGGTGCCCAATTTGTTGCTGCCGGGGCGGCGGCGGTCGAGATAGTGCTGGATCTGGGCGCGCTCCACCCATAAGCCAGGGGGACAGCCGAAGACCGTGGTGACAATTGCCGGCCCGTGCGATTCGCCTGCTCCAGCAACGCCAAAAAGCGGTCCGCCGAGTACTTCCATGCCAAAGGCTCCTTTGCCGAGGGATGCAAAAATCTACGGTTTTACCCTGTGGTCGGCAATTGGTGCGTTGCGGATTGCCGACTGGACATCTGCGGCAAATTTTTTACTATTTTTAGTAAGGTAGAGAGGCGATCAATGGCAACCAATGAGAAGGAGCGCGGCGTTCCGAACGGCCGATACAAGAAGCTCGAATCCGAGCTACGCACGGAACTGATCGCGGCTCAAGAGCAGCTACAGCAAGCACGCTTCCCAACGATCATCGTCTTGGGCGGTTGCGCCGGCGCTGGTACGAACGCGGCGAGCAACGCGCTCAGGCAGTGGATGGACTCGCGCGGCATCGAGGTCTGCGCTTTTGAGCCGCCGTCTGCAGAAGAGCGCGAGCGCCCGGAGTACTGGCGCTACTGGCTCTCCCTGCCGCCAAAGGGAACCATCGGCATCTACTTGAACGGCTGGTACGATCGCCCGCTGCGCGACTTGGCTCATGGGCGCAGCGACGAGGCGGCGTTTAAGCGCGACGTTGGCCGCATCACGGCCTTTGAGAATGAACTCGTCGTCGATGGTGCGCTGCTGATCAAGCTGTGGATCCACTTGGACAAAGAGGCGCGGCAGCAACGCATTGCAGACTTGGAGCAGAACCCACTGACTCGCTGGCGGGTAAACGCGGATGCGCGAGAGGGTTTAAAGTACTACGACGAGTTCAAACGAGCCGGTGACCGCTTACTACAAAAGACCGACATCCGCGGCGCTCGTTGGCAGGTTGTCGAAGGCAGCGACTCTCACTACGCGTTGGCGGTGGGGCATGCCGTGCGCGACGCTATTCGCCAGCGTCTAAACAAAAAGAAGAGCTGTCCCAAGCTCATTAGCGCAGACTGGTTGCCCGCACCCAACGTGCTGACCAAGTTGGACATGGAACGACGGGTGTCCAAAAAGGAGTACCAAGCCTTGCTTGAGCGATACCAAGGCCGGCTCTATCGCTTGACGCAGCAGGCGCGCCGCAAAGGCGTCTCGACCGTCTTGGTTTTCGAAGGGGCCGATGCCGCGGGCAAGGGCGGGATCATCCAGCGCCTGACTGCCGCCCTCGACGCCAGTATCTATCAGATCATCCAAATCGCCGCCCCCACCGAAGAAGAACACGCCCAACACTACCTCTGGCGCTTTTGGCGTCCCCTGCCGCGCGCCGGTCGGATGGTGATTTTCGACCGCAGTTGGTATGGCCGGGTGTTGGTTGAGCGCGTCGAGGGCTTTGCCGACGAAGCGGCTTGGCAGCGGGCGTACCGCGAAATCAACGATTTTGAGGCGCAGCTAACAGGCCACGGCGTGGTGGTGGCCAAGTACTGGATTCACATAGACAAGGACGAGCAACTGCGGCGCTTCAAGGCGCGTCAGGTGACGCCGCACAAGCGCTGGAAGATCACCGACGAAGACTGGCGCAACCGAGAGAAATGGGACGAGTACGAGATCGCAGTTGACGACATGGTAGCGCGCACCCACACGACCGCTGCTCCTTGGACCTTGGTAGAGGGCAACGACAAACGCTTCGCCCGCCTCAAGGTCATCGAGACGTTTTGCCAGCAGCTAGAGCAGGCGCTTGCTAGCGGATAGTGGGCTTGGCCGTAGGTTGCCGCAAGGAGAGACTTGAGGAAATGGCTAGGGTGCAATTTCAGCGCAACAAACACATTT
>JAPPEG010000059.1 GCA_028875345.1 Gemmatimonadota bacterium | reverse complement strand
AATGCAAAATCCACGTGCTTGCGCCGCCGCAGCGACGCGGGCGCATCCTGCAACAGCTCAACCACGCCGCTGCCGACCGTGCCCAAACCAATCAATCCCACTCCTACTGGCATGTCTTTGCCCAATTCCTTGTTTCGCATCAAGTTAAAGCCTTTAAATATAGAGAGCGACGCGCTTTTTTGGCAAGGCGGGCACCCTAGTGGATAGCCGTACTGAGATGGCCTATATTAAGGGCACACCCGACGATTGGAGCCGACCATTATGGACCTCAAAGCCTTCAAACTGAGCCTGCAAGAACAAACCCCACCGAAGACCTCCCAAGCCCTGCAAGCACTCTGGTACGAAGCCAAGGGCCAATGGGACAAAGCCCACGAACTAGCCCAGCAAACGCCCGACCCCATCGGGGCTTGGGTCCACGCTTATTTACACCGGGTCGAGGGCGACGAAAACAACGCCGGCTATTGGTACCGGCGGGCGCAAAAGCCCCACAGCGAGGCGTCGCTACCCAAAGAGTGGGAGGAAATCGCCAGCGCCTTGCTCAGCGGCTAAGGCATCCGCGTCAACGCCCGCCAAGTATGGGTCAGTTCCGCGCGGTCTTGCGGGTTGGCCCAAGTTACGACGGCCACCAGCACCACAAAGCACATCCCCCCTACAATCACCTGCAAAAAGTCGCCACCCACATCCGCGCTGACCCAGCGGCTGACCACTGCGGCTGCTCCGACACTTGCGCTGACCCTCAATAGGCGACCCCACGGCAGGAGCTGGTGCAAGCCACAGCGCAAGTGCCAGCCAATCGCCGCCAACAAAAAAGCCACCTGCAAGTACGTCACCACTGTGGTGGCCACCGCCGGGCCGAGGAAGGCCCACTCAGGGTGCGCTACCTGCAAGTAGCCAATAAGCGCCAAGCTCAAGCCGATATTGCAGCACAAGTCCCCCACGCTACTCCACAGCGCCCAGCGGGCCTTACCCATGCCTACCAACAGCGGATTGTACGCGGCACAGCGCAGCGGCAGCACCAATAGATAGATGCGGAAGACCCAAGCCGAGCGGTCGTATTCTGGAAAGAGCCAGCCAATCAGCGGTCCGGCGAAAGCGAGCAGAAAGGCCGCCAGCGGCAACACCAACAGGGCCAAGCGCGAAACCGCGCGCTGCCACAGCGCCAGTATCTCGTCGCGCCGGTCCGCCTGAAAGAGCCGACTGATCTCCGGGATCAACACGGCTGTCACCGCCGACAGTAGCAAACTAATCGGCACCTCAATAGCCCCGAAATGGTATTCGGCAAAAGTGCCGGCCGCGAAAAAGTGCAGGATCACAAAGCGATCGACGTAGCGCGAGAGGCTGTTTACCGCGTCGTTGAAGCCAACCGGACGCGCATAGCGCATCAGCTCACCTAGCCCTTCCCACCCCCACCATCGCCCACCCGCCAATGCCAAGCGCACTAGCCAGCAGATGGCAAGCAAGCGCAACACGCCCAATCCAGAAAACAGCACCAGCACCTGCGCGGGCGTCCAACCTAGCCCCAGAGCACCCCCTGCACCCCCAACTAATGCGCCACTCATAGCCAGTTGCAGCCAAGCCAAATAGTGCTCGCGGTCGGCAGCCACTAAGGCCGCTTCGGCCCCACCGGCGGCGACCGCCGCAAAGAGATAGGGCAGGAACAACAGCAGGTACGCGGCAACCTGCTCGCCATCGCTGGCCGCTTGCACCAGTACATCGGCCAACTCCTCTCCCCACAACCACAGGCTCCCGGCCAATGCCAAACCCGACGCGGCCAAGCACAGCATCACTTGGCCGACGAGCAAGCGCGGCTCGCCCCGCCGGGGAAAGAAGTAGAGTAAACTCGTAGGCAGCCCGAACAAAAACACCGGGATCAGCGCATTACCGACAAGCCAGACCGCGCCAAAAAGCCCGCATTCTTCCGGCGTCCAAGCGCGAGCGACCAGCGCATAAACGGCTAGGATACTGGCGGTATTAGCCGCGCGCCCTGCGGCCACAACGCCGATCTTGCGCGTCAGCCGACCCCTCGCGGTCATGCACGAACGCCCAACATGCAAAGGAAGGCCGGTTTAGGCACGATCTTGTTCAAGAGCGCGTCGGCCAAGCGCCAAGCTGCATAGGGCCAACCAGCACTCAAGCTAGGAAATCCCGCCAACTCCAGCAGTTTGTTGGTCGTCACCCGCACCGTGCGTATTTCGAAGCCCTGGCCTTGGAGATAGGCGGCGAGCGTCTCCTCGTCAAAACGGTGGAGATGCGCATTGGCTGGCGTTAGTCTATTGCAGTGGATACACAGGTGCTCGACAATGATCTCGCGGTACGGCACACTCACCACCAGCCGCCCCCCCGGACGCAACACCCGCCGCGCCTCAGCTAGGGCCGCGTCAATGTCTTCGAGATGTTCGACCACTTCGGAAAGCACTACCGCGTCGAAACACTCGGCTGCAAAGGGGAGATAGTACAAATCGCCGACCTGATAGGCTGCTTCCGCAAAGCGGGCTTTGGCACCGGCTACCCCCACCCAGCCGATGTCCATGGCACAAACTAGGGCACCTCGACGATGGCAGTACGCCCCCAACCAGCCCGATCCACATCCGACATCGAGGACGCGTTCGCCACTGTGCAAGTCGAGTAGGCGCACGAGTGTCTCCAGCCGTCGTTCTTCCGAGGCTCGACGCCTCGAGTCCAATGCGTGAGGATCGACAATCGCCTCAGCATCGGCCTTGTAGTGGACCTTGTAGTCGCTAAGCTGGCCCTTTGGAGTTGTATTCATTATTGACCGTCTCTTGACAACGGCGGCGTAGCCCCCATACTATGCCACTCATTGCTCTTAAAATGGCCTAGTTCTCAGTCCTTGCATCCTCTAAGACAGGATAGAACAAACTTTCTATGACGATTAAAATCGGCTTTGTCGGCACGGGCGGCATCGCCAACCACCATCTGCGCACCCTCGCCCAACTCGACGAGGCCGAGCTGGTTGCCTTTTGCGACGTAGTCGAAGAAAAGGCGCTCGCCGCGGCCAGCGAGTACGGTGGCAGGGCCTATAGTCACTACGAGACCCTGTACGACAGCGAAGCACTCGACGCAGTCTATATCTGCCTGCCGCCTTTTGCCCACGCCCAGCCCGAGTTGGCGGCCATTGAGCGCGGCTTGCCCATTTTCGTCGAAAAACCCGTGGCGACTTCCCTAGAACAAGCCCGCGCCGTTGAAGCGGCCATTCGCGGCCAAAACCTAATCAGCGCCGTAGGCTATCACTGGCGCTACATGGATACGACCGCCCAAGCAATCGAACTCCTCGGCGACGAGCCAGTGGGTTTTGCCCTCGGCGCTTGGACCGGCGGCATGCCCGGGGTGTCTTGGTGGCGGGTGTTGGCCGAGAGCGGCGGTCAGATCGTCGAACAAACCACGCACATCTTCGATTTGGCCCGCTACCTGCTCGGCGAAGTGGAAAGCGTCCACGCCATGGCGCGCACCGGCCTGATGGAAGACGTCCCCAACTACGATG
>JAPPEG010000100.1 GCA_028875345.1 Gemmatimonadota bacterium | reverse complement strand
GCCGGATATCGACGTAGCGCTGGTACAGGTTGCGGGCGTAGTTGCTGTACTCCCACTGGCGCCAGCGGTACTCGTTGTAGAGTTCCTGCGGCACGTACCACTTTTTAATGGCCGGATCCAGCGCGTCGAAGAGGACGCCTGGGCCATAAGGGGCGTAGCTGGTCTCGCCTTCCCCTCGGGGGACGCCCAGCCGCGTGCCATAGTCGGGTTGGCTGTAGGCCGGGCTTAGCACACAGCTCAAGACTACCAAGACAGACGCGGTATTTAGCCTTATCACTTCCATAATCTTCCCTTTGACTGGTGTACACTAATAGACTACGGCCACGATGCGGGCCAAGGCCGTGTCGGTGGCCCGGTCCGAATCGGCACCGAAATCAATCCGGCATATATAGAGGCCTGGCGGCACGGTGCGGTCAGCCGCATCGCGGCCGTTCCAGCGGATTTGCTGGGGGCCTCCTGACACTTGAGTGCTATTTTCCCATATCAGGCGTCCGTCCAGTGAGTAGAGGCGCAGACGCGCTTGGCGAGCTTGGGTCACTTGAAAGATGGAAAACGCGACGGTCAGTTCGTCGTTGATCCCGTCGCCATTGGGCGTAAAGGGGTTGGGAGCCAAGCTCAGGTCGCCGAGGACTTGCCCCCCCACGGGGATGCTCAGCGTCAGTTGGCGGCTATCCGTTAGCGCAGTGGCGTCGCCTGGCTCTACTTGCTGCCACAAATTGCCGTCGGTGCCAGCGGCGGCGCGACGGACAAAAGGCTTAAAGGTGGTTCCGTTGCGAAAGATGGCAGCGGCAAAGCGCAAGTGGATCAGGGGGCCTTGGCCTAAGATGGCCCCGCGTTCGGCTCTGGGCAACGCGCGGTAGGTTGCGAGCGTCAGGGAATCGCCCAAGGCGTCAAAGGGCGATTGGGCCCCGCCGCCGCGCAGTTTGCGAAAATAGCGAATCGGCCCTTGTTCGGCTGAGGGCAAGTCATCGTACTCAGCGCGGCCAGAGACCGCTGCCAAACCGCTGGCGGTCTGTCGCAAAAAGAGGATAGCTCCGCGCTCGGCCTCGTTGAGCAGGCCGTAGGCCACTTCTGTGATCAGGTCGCCGTCTTCGCCAACCATGACTTCGGCCCCTTGGGGGGTGATGCGGTGGTAGGTCTGAACTGCCTGCTCTGCCGGTAGGGTCTGGTGTAGTTGGGGCAGCAGGACCCAGATGGAGTCGGCGTGGTTGCGCCGCACTTGAGCGATGGCTCCAGCAGCGTCGGTCAAGTTGCCATCGGCCGCTAGGGTAAATGTCTGCAAGGGGCTTCCGCGGCCTAGCTCTTCCTCGGTCCCTGTGCTCAGGCTCAACAGGTGCAGCGCGAGCCCGGGCGGAGCCTGCAACAGGATTTCGTCAAAGCCTGGAGTACGGGCGGTCGCCGGCTCGTCTATGAATACCGGGCGCAGATACAGATCGAACGTGTCCAACCGGCCGACCGCGGCCTGTGTGGGCCATACTTCGGCGGTGAGGGCGCGGGCTACGGGCGGAGCTAGCTCTACTTCGATCGAGCTAATGGAGGCGGCTTGCAGGCGATCTTGGCTGGTAAAGCGCACCTGCAACTGCATGTAATTGCGCAGCCCGGGGGAACGGACCCGGTCGCCCGGCTGTAGGTACTGCTGGCTCCAAGGACTCCAGCCGCTGCCGAGGGCAAAGGTGGTGTCGATGGGTCCCTTCCAACTGCTGATCAGCTTGTCCCATTCTTCTTTGGTCTTCTCGTTGCCGTTGACGTCGAAATGGCGAATTTGCTGCACCAGCAGATCGCCGGTGCGCGTCCGCACTTCCGCCGTCGTGCCGGAGGGGTGGGTACCGGGGGGCGGATCCCAGCGGATGGCCCCGAAGTTGCGCGGTCCCGGCAGGCGGATGATATCGGACACCAGTGAAGCTTGGCTGACAAACCCCTCAGTGTAGAGCAGGACTTCGGTCAGATCGTAGAAAAAGCCCGAAGTTCGCGCGATGCCCGGCAGGCGCAGGTTGAGGAAGCGGATATCTAGGGGTGGGTCAAAGCGGTCGGCAGCGCGCTTGAATTCCCCTTCCATGCGGTCGGGTAGGCTGACCTGTCGCCACCGGAGCTGACCCTTGGGATCGCGGCTGCCGTCGGCTACCTCGGTGATGTAGCCGGGAATAGAGGGAACGGCCAAGCGCATGGCGTCGAGCCAGACGCGGGCACCAATATCGACGGTGAGAATGCCAGCGGTGGGATTGGTGCTAAACCACGCTGGCATGCGGAAGGTGGTGTTCCAGTCGCCGTCAAAGCCCCCAGCCGGGACTTCTGGTCCGGTAAAGCTAACGCTACCGCCCCCGTCAATTAGCTTAGGCGATAGGTTGTCGCCCCAGCCCCAGACTTCGACTTCGGCCAGCCGGGGCCGCTCGCGGAGATAGTACTCTTTGCGGCCCTGCTGTTCTTGGGGGAGGCTCTCGTAAATAGCCTGCTCCACTGGCTCCTCAAAGCCGACGTCGTCGCGGATGTAGTAGAGTATATCGCCTCGTTCGTCGGCCGACAGGGCATCCCACGCCGCTTGGTCGATTTGGTGTGCCCGCCCCAGCTTGCTGTCGCCGATGAGAATGCGCACGGTTTGGGCCATGCGACCGGTCCACTCGGTGCGGTCGTCGTCGTCTTCGGAAAAGCCGGGCGTGTCCGCGGAAGAAAACGCCATGGTCCGCTGATTCGTATTGGGAGCTCGGGTTTGGCCGACCACTTTGAACTGGAGCACGCGGCTTTGGGCTTGAATGAGCTTCTGCTGGGGGGCTAGCATGACGCGGAACTGGCGGAAGGGGTCGCCCAAGGTCTCATCGACAAAGTGCAGCACTACCTTCTCGACCACGAGCGCGCGGCCCAAGTCGATCTCGATCCACCACTTGTCTGGCGTGGCCGCTAAGTCTGGTTCCCAAAAGGTGTCGCGGTCGCCATCGACAATGTAGGGGGCTAGGGCTTCGTTGGAGCCTACCCGGCTGACGCCGACGCGCTGGACGTAGTCGTACACCGGGAAGGCGATTTTGTCTTTAGCGCCAAATTCGCGCGTTGATTCTACCCCCGTGCGTTCGTCGCGCAGGCTTAGGGTCACGGCTTTGCCGTCGCCGCTGAGGGTGGTATCGACGATGGTTAGGAGGCGGCCGTCAATGGGGATCTGGCTGTGGTTGCCGGGGAAGCGTTTGAAGTCCCGGTTGAGAAATTTGATCAGTTGCTCGGCCTTGCTGACGGTAAAGCTGCCGTCCGCTTCCAGCGTCGGGGTGCGTTGAAGATTCATAATCGCCCGATCTGCCTTGCGGATGCCCGGTTGGTCTACGGGTTTGGCAAATACCGCGCGATCTTCGGCGATGATGTTGTACACGTGGCGGAAGAAATGAGGCTTGACCGTCCCGTCTGGATGCACATCGACTACGTGCGAGGGCCCGGTCCAGTGTCGCCAGTAGGAAGCCTGATCGACGATGATGCGATCGCCCTGCAGACGGTGACCTAAGGGCGCTTGGGCACTGACTTGCTGGAGGGCCAAACACCCAAAAGCTAAGG
>JAPPEG010000352.1 GCA_028875345.1 Gemmatimonadota bacterium | reverse complement strand
GGCTGTGTCGAGCAACGCAAATGGCCTATCAGGTAACAGCGCGCAAGTGGCGTCCGCGCCAATTCGACGAAGTAGTTGGGCAGGAGCATATCACTGCCACCTTAAAGAGCGCCGTCCATTCCGGGCGCATCGCGCAGTGCTATCTTTTTTGCGGCCCTCGCGGCGTGGGCAAAACCACGACCGCGCGAATTCTCGCCAAGGTCCTCAATTGCGCCAACCCCCGCGACGGCAACCCCTGCGAGGCGTGCGATTCCTGCAAGAGCATTGCCACCTCTACCAGCATGAACGTGCTGGAGATCGACGGGGCCTCCAACAACAGCGTCGATGACGTCCGCGAGTTGCGCGAAGTCGTGCGCTACGCTGCGACCGAAGGCGTGTATAAGATCTACATCATCGACGAAGTTCACATGCTCTCGACTGCGGCGTTCAATGCGCTGTTGAAGACGCTGGAGGAGCCGCCGGAGCACGTGGTTTTCATCTTCGCCACCACGGAGGTGCAGTCGGTTCCCGACACCATTCTCTCGCGCTGTCAGCGCTTCAATTTTCGCCGCATCTCTACCGGACAGATCGCCGCCCATCTCGGCATGATTGCCCAAGCCGAAGGCATAGCGGTCGAGGAGGGTGCGCTCCATCTGTTGGCTAGCCGCGCGGACGGTGCCTTGCGCGACGCCGAGAGCCTATTCGATCAAGTGGTCTCATTTGGCTCGGAGGTGTCGCAGCAAGCCGTGGTGCAGGTGTTGGGTCTCGTCGATCGCGGACTCTACTTTGAATTGCTCGACGCCATGCGCGAAGCAGCGCCCGCCCGAGTGCTGGATATCGTCGCCCGAGCGGTTGACGAAGGGGTCGATATTGAGGAGTTCGTTTATGGCCTAGTCGAACTTTTGCGCCACCTGCTCTTCGCCAAGATACAGGGTGGGACCGACGAGCTGGATATGGCCGAGGACGCCCGCCGTCGCTGTGGCGAGCTTGCAGCCGCTATGGAGGTCGAGGATTTACTCCGCATGATGCAGTCGCTCTTGGATTTAGAAGCGGATATAAAGCGCTCGGTACAGCCGCGTTTCCGCGTGGAAATCGCCTTGGTGCATCTGGCGCTGATGGGCCGGTCTGTCGATGTGGGCGAACTGCTGCGCCGCTTGCAGTCGCTCGAAGGTGCCGCACCACGTCCGGCCGCATCTCCGCCTCCAAGGGGTCGCAGCGAACAGGCCGCGCCCCCAGCGCCAAGCAATCCCACGGAACAACCTGCGCCTCCAGTTCCAAGTAGCTTCAAGGAACAGACTGCGCCTCCGCTCCCAAACGACTATAGCGAACAGGTCGCGCCTCCACCCCCGACCCAACAGCAAGTCGCTGCCCCGGCTGAGTCAGGCAATGCCGCTGCTAGCCTGAGCATTGATCAGGTGCGCACCACTTGGAACGAGCTAGTCAATGCCGTGCGCGCTGTCAAGCCGTCGCTGGCCCATTTTCTCAATGGGGCGACTTTAGTTGGCCTAGAGGGCCATGTGCTCAAGCTGAGCTTTGGTGCCGCCGACCGCTTTGCCATGAATCAGGTGCTCAACAACCGCGAAAGCGTAGAGGAGATAGCCGAGGCGAAATACGGGCGGCGGCTGCGCTTGGAGCCCGTAGTGAAGAAAGGAGAGCAGTCGGCTCCACAGGCGGCGAATCAGCCCGAGTCCGACCCCACCCTGCGCTCGGTACTCGACACTTTTGACGGCGAGTTAGTCTGAGAAACCCTATGGAACCTCTGGCCCTCGAAGACTTGATTGTCGCATTTGCCAAGCTGCCCGGTATCGGCCGCAAGACAGCGCAGCGCTTGGCGCTCTATGTGGTCAAGAGGCCGCGCGAGGAAGCCGAGTTGCTCGCCAAGGCGCTCATTGCCGCCAAAGACCAAATCGAACACTGCGCCACCTGCTACAATTTTACCCAAAAGGGCGAGCCCCTATGCGAAGTCTGCCGAGATACTCGGCGCGACCAGCAGTTCCTCTGCGTGGTGGCCGAAGCCAGCGACGTGTTGGCTTTTGAGATGAGTCAGTTTTACTCTGGAGCGTATCACGTGCTCGGCGGAGTGCTCTCCCCGCAAGACGGAGTGCTGCCCGAGGATTTGCACATCGACACCTTGGTCGAGCGCGTGCGCCAGCAGGGCGTCCAGGAGGTAATGCTCGCGCTCAATGCCAATGCCGAGGGCGATGCCACCGCTCACTTCATCGCCCAGCAACTCATGCCGCTGACCAAGGTGTCGAGGCTGGCGCGCGGCCTGCCGGTGGGCGCGGATTTGGACTTGGCCGACAGCGTCACCCTCTCCCTCGCCTTTGCCGGCCGGTCTTCGCTGTGAGGTAGTCATGAATCGGCGCGATATTTTTAACTTGCCCAATGGACTGACTGCGCTCAGGATCGGTTTGACGCCGCTGTTTTTGCTACTGCTGTTCACCGATACTTGGTATTTGAAAAGCCTTGCCTTTGTCGTCTTCAGCGCGGCCTCGCTGACCGATTTCTACGATGGCAAACTAGCGCGCGCCGGCAACCAAGTAACGCCGTTGGGGCGCTTCTTGGACCCGTTGGCCGACAAGATTTTGGTAACGTCGGCACTCGTTGCCCTAGCGTTGAACAGAATGGTCAATTTTTGGCTGGTCTTGCCCATCGTCGGACGCGATATCCTGATTACGGGCATGCGCCTCTACGGGATATATCGGGGCCGCCCCATGGTCACTTCGCGCTTGGCCAAGTGGAAGACTGCGGTCCAGCTTTTCACGGTTATCTTCATTCTTTTTGTCATTGGCCTCGAGGAGGCGATGGGGCGCTTTGCCGCGGGTCATCTCTTCTTTCTCGACGACCAGCTAATCCAGCTTTTGGCCAATGCACTGTTGGCAGGGGTGCTGTTGCTGACGCTGCTGTCGGGTTTTCACTACCTGTTCCGCGCGACCTCTTCCTACAAGGAACCCTGAGCGCGGCGTAGAGGAACGCGTTTCTTCTGAACCGACTGATCGCCACGCTCTTTTTCGTCGGCTATGCCCCATGGGCACCCGGTACGGCTGGTACCGCGTTCGTCGCTTTGTTGTACTGGCTGTTTGTTCCAGCTTTGGGAGTGCTGGAATGGATCGGAGTGCTTTTAGTTGCTTCGGTCATTGGGGTGTACAGCGCGGGTCGGGCGGCCCCGGAATGGGGTAAGGACCCGAGGCAGGTCGTCATTGACGAGGGGGTGGGCTTTCTCTTTGCAGTGGCGTTTTTGCCTCCAAGCGCTGGGACGATTATCGCGGGTTTCTTCGTCTTCCGCGCCTTCGATATTGTCAAGCCGCCCCCAGCGCGGCAGCTAGAAGTCATGCCTGGGGGGTGGGGCATTGTGGCCGACGACGTGGTCGCTGGCCTGTACAGCAACGTGGTCATTCGCTCGTCTTCCTATTTGGTCGAGTGGATGGGCTAGAACCGATACCACACTTTAATTGGGGAGATTTTCATGGCGAAAGCGAACGGACACAGTGCAGACGGCAACAAGGCCAGAGCGCTGGAGCTGGCAATGTCGCAGATTGAAAAGCAGTACGGCAAGGGGTCGATTATGCGCCTCGGGGACGAGGGCGGAGTCCAAGAGGTGGAGGCGATTTCTACTGGATCGCTGGCTGTAGATGCAGCGCTGGGCATCGGCGGCTTGCCCAAGGGGCGGATCGTCGAAATATCTGGTCCAGAGGGGGCGGGCAAGACCATGCTCTCGCTGCACGCCATCCGCGAGTCGCAAAAGCGTGGCGGCACCGCGGCCTTTATCGACGCCGAACACGCTCTCGATGTCAGCTTCGCGCGGCGCATCGGCGTCGATGTGGAAAACCTAATCATATCGCAGCCGGATTCGGGTGAGCAGGCCCTCGAGATCGTCGATACCTTGGTGCGCAGCGGAGCCTTCGATATCATCGTCGTCGATTCGGTGGCCGCGCTGGTGCCGCAGGCCGAACTGGAAGGCGACATGGGCGATTCGCACATGGGGTTGCACGCGCGACTGATGTCTCAAGCCCTGCGCAAGTTGGCCGGCTCCATCAACCGCTCGAACACGTGTCTGATTTTTCTCAACCAGTTGCGCATGAAGATCGGCGTGATGTTCGGCAACCCGGAGACCACCACCGGCGGACGCGCTCTGCCCTTCTATTCTTCGGTGCGCATCGACATCCGCCGCATCGCCCGCGTCAAAGACGGCGACCTCGACATCGGCAATCGCACTCGGGTCAAGGTCGTCAAGAACAAAGTGGCCCCCCCCTTTCGCGAAGCCGAATTCGACCTGATCTTTCACGGCGACTCAATCGGCATATCTTGGGAGGGCGACCTGATCGATATCGGCGTTGACAAGGGGCTTGTGGAAAAGAGCGGGGCGTGGTTTTCCTACAACGGCGAGCGCTTGGGACAGGGCCGAGACAACGCCAAGGAATTTTTGCGCGAGCATCCAGAAATTGCCACGGAGATTGAACACAAGCTGCGCGGCGAGTTGGGGCTTGAGGCGATGGTAGAGCAAGACGAGGCTGGCCAAGCAGGAGAATAAGTGGACGACCAACTGCAGAAGGCCAAGGACGCCGCCTATCGCTATCTCAGCTATCGGGCGCGGTCTGTAGCGGAGGTGCGCGACAAGCTAAAGGAGAAGGAATTTGCCGCCGAGGTCGTCGCCGAGGTCATCGACGACTTGCAGCGTCAGAAGCTCCTCGACGACCGCGAGTTTGCCCGGCGCTGGATCGAGGCGCGGTTGCAGCGGGCTAATGGTGCGCGTAAACTAGCCCAAGATCTCAGGCATAAAGGCGTGGCCACAGGTGTAATTGACGAGGTCATCGCCGAGTATGCCGGAGTGCTCGATTCGAGTGAACGGGCGGTCGAACTATTGAGCAAGCAGGCTTGGCGCTACCGGGGATTGGCTCCGGACAAAGCCAAGCGTCGGATGCTGGGCTTGTTGGCCCGGCGTGGTTGTGATCAGGAAATGGCCAGAGCAGCGGTCGAACAGGTATGGCAGGAGTTAGCCAATGAAGTCGAGGGAGATTAGGGAGGCGTTCCTCCGTTTTTTCGAAGGTAAGGACCACGTGCGCGTACCGAGCGCACCGGTCGTGCCGCAAGACGACCCCACCCTCTATTTTACCAACGCCGGCATGAATCAGTTCAAGGATGTCTTCTTGGGCTTGGGCCGGCGCGACTACACCCGGGCGGTTGATACGCAGAAGGTCATGCGGGTCTCGGGCAAGCACAACGACCTCGACGAAGTCGGCTACAGCCCTTGGCACCACACCTTCTTTGAGATGCTGGGCAACTGGTCCTTTGGCGACTACTTCAAAAAAGAAGCCATCGAGTGGGGCTGGGAGTTAATTACCGAGCACTTTGGCTTGGAAAAGGAGCGGCTCTGGGCCACCGTCTTTGTCGGCGACGACGCGGTAGAAGCCGACGCGGAGGCAGAGGCGTTCTGGTACGAATGCACCGACCTGCTGCCGGGACGCGTCGTGTGTTTGCCAGCCAAGGAAAATTTCTGGGAAATGGGCGCGACCGGCCCCTGCGGCCCTTGCTCTGAGATCCATTACTACTTGGGCGACGATCTGGCGGCGCAGGATCGCCGTATGCTCGTCGACGACACGGGCGACTTGGTCGAGATCTGGAACTTGGTCTTCATCCAGTACAACCGCGACGAGACCGGGGCGCTGCAACCACTGCCTGAAAAGCACGTGGATACCGGTATGGGCTTTGAGCGGATATGCAGCCTTTTACAGGGGGCCGAGAGCAACTACGAGACCGATGTCTTCCAGCCGCTTATCGGCCGCATTGCCGAATTGACAGGCAAAGAGTACGGCGGCGAGCACCGCGTCCCCATGCAGGTCATCGCCGACCACGTCCGCGCCCTCAGCTTCACCATGGCCGACGGCGCGATGCCCTCCAACGAGGGCCGTGGGTACGTCCTGCGCCGCATCCTGCGCCGCGCCGCGCGCTACGCCCGCCAGCTCGATCAGCACGATCCCGTTATTCATCAATTAGTTGGCACGTTGGGCGAAACTATGGGGCATGTTTTCCCGGAGATCGTGGCTAGGCAGGATCACATTGCCCGAGTCATCCACTCCGAGGAAGAGAATTTTGGCAGGACCCTCGACCGCGGCTTGGATATCTTCGCGCGGTTTGCCGCCAAGGGACAGATCACCGGTGGTGATGCTTTCCAACTCTACGACACCTACGGCTTCCCGTTGGACTTGACGGAGCTAATGGCTCGCGAACAGGAGATCCCGCTAGTCGAGCGGGAGCAGTTCGATCACGCGCTTGAATCCCAGCGGCAGCGGGCGCGTCAGGCTACCCGCGCACAGTTTAGCGCCGCCGAAGGCGTCGGCGATGCCTTGGAGGAAGGGCATTCGCTCTTCGTCGGCTACGACGAGGTGGAAACAGACGCTCAGGTGGTGCATGCCGAAGGAGGCGAGGATAGCCGGGTGTGGCTCGTACTGGATCGGACCCCTTTCTACGCTGAAGCGGGGGGGCAGGTCGGCGACCGAGGCTGGGTCGAGGGCAATGGTTTCGTTGTCGAAGTCGAAGACGCGCAGAAGGCGCGCGGTGGCATCGTCCACAGAGGTCGCTTAGTGGAAGGAGAGACTGGAGCGTTGACCGGTGCCGTAGTCGCCCGCGTCGATCGCCAGGCCCGCATGGACGCCGAGCGCAACCACACGGCGACCCATTTATTGCACGAGTCGCTGCGGCGGACCCTTGGCGATCACGTAGGGCAGATGGGTTCGCTGGTAGCGCCGGACCGTTTGCGCTTTGACTTTTCGCATTTCGCCGCGGTAGAGCCTGAGCAGTTGCGCGAAATTGAGGAGCGAGTCAACGAGCAGATTCGCGCCGACCTGGAAGTGAGTGCCTTCCAAGAGGAGTTGGAAAAGGCCAAGGCCATGGGGGCGCAGGCGCTCTTCGGCGAGAAATACGAGGATCAGGTTCGCGTGGTGCGGATTGGCGACTTTAGTTTAGAGCTGTGTGGCGGCACCCACGTGCGCTCGACCGGCGAGATTGGCGCATTCGATTTGCTCTCCGAAAGCGGCATTGCCGCTGGCGTCCGTCGCAGCGAGGCATTGACCGGCGAGGGAGCCGAGCGGGCCGCGCGCCAACGGCGGCAGGTGTTGGTAGACTTGGGGACTCGGCTCAACGCCGGGCCCGAAGAGATCGCCGACAAAATCGAGGCGCTCTTGGGGCGCAATCGCCAGTTGGAGCGAACCCTCGATGAATTGCGGCGTCGGGTCGCAGCGCTAGAGACGAGCGATCTATCGAATGGGGCACGAGAAGTGGAAGGAGTCACGGTCGTGGCGCGACGCACTGAGGCAGAGGATGTGCCCAATCTGCGGGCCATGGCCGACGGACTGCGCGAGAGCTTGGGGTCGGGAGTTGGCGTCTTGGGGGCGGATATCGGCGGCAAGGTTTCCTTTATCGCCGTTGTCACCGACGACTTGATCAAGAGCCGTGGGCTGAAGGCCGGCGATATTGTGCGCGGCGTGGCGCAGCTAGCCGGTGGCTCGGGTGGTGGCAAGCCGCACTTGGCCCAGGCCGGTGGACGCGACCCGGGCAAGCTCGACGAAGCGCTAGAGCAAGTGGCGCACATCGTCGAGCAGCAGCTAAAATAAGCGAGCTTATTTGTGGCTAGCAGTGTACTGCAGCACTTACTAGATATCCGCCACCGCCGTGGCGCAGGCTACTTGCCCTTGCTAGATCCAGATCGGTTGGCTCCAGACGAATTGGAGGCTCGCGCCCAACTATGCGTTGCAGCCGGGGCCGACGCGATTCTCATCGGCACGAGCCTGATGTTCTCGTCTCGCAATGCGGTCTGTTTCGAGCGCGTCCGGGCCAAGGTCGATGTGCCGGTGATCAGCTTCCCCGGGAGTTCAGGCCAAGTGGTGCCGACGGCCGATGCGATCCTCTTTCTGTCGCTAGTCAGCGGGCGCAACCCCGAGCTCTTGATCGGCGAGCACGTCAAGGCCGCTCCCTTGATCCACGAGTACGGCATTGAGACCATCCCCACCGGGTATATGCTGGTCGAGTCGGGGACCTTGACATCCGTGGAATTTATGAGCGATACTCGGCCCATTCCGCGCGACAAGATCGACATTGCCATGGCCCACGCTTTGGCGGCCGAGTATTTGGGCATGAGGCTTATTTATCTAGAGACCGGCAGCGGCGCGTGCGCGTCCGTGCCCGACGAAATGGTGAGCGCGGTAGCGGATTGCGTTTCGGTGCCGGTCGTCGTCGGCGGCGGCATCCGCGAACCGGGGGTGGCGCGGGCCAAGGTGGAAGCCGGTGCGGGCTTCGTGGTCACCGGCAGCGTCGTCGAAGACAATCAGCAGCGCTTGTGCGCCCTGAGCCGAGCAGTACACGTAAAAGAACGACAGGAGTAAGCAATAGGTAATGGTTGAAAAGACGGCCACGATCAACAATCCACTGGGTATTCACGCTCGTCCAGCCGCGCTCTTGGTGCAGACGGCAGCGCAATTCAAGGCCGAGATTTACCTTTCCAAAGGCGACGTCGATGGGGTCAACGGCAAGAGCATCATGGGCGTGATGATGCTGGCCGCCGAGCAAGGTGCCCAAGTCGCCGTCCGGGCCGAGGGCGAGGACGAGGACGCAGCTATCGAGGCCATGATCTCACTGCTGGAGAGCACATTCGAGGGGCAAACTTGACCACCACCAGCGAACATAGGGTTTTCGATGGCATATGCGTTTCTCCCGGCATTGGCATTGGCCGGGCTTTCGCATACGACAAGCAGGCCCCGGTTATCACCCGCCAGCGCGTGGCGCAGCATCTGGTTAGGGAGGAGGTGGAGCGCTTTCGCAACATACTCCATCAGGCTGGGGACGAGATTCGGCGCATTCGCCGCTGGGTCGCCAGCGAGCAGGGCGAGGAACTGGCGCAGATATTCGATGCTCAGCTAGCCATGTTAGAGGATTCATCCATCCTAGCGCGCACTGAGGCATTGATTCGCGAAAAGCACTATTCGGCCGAGCGGGCATACGCCGAGGAGCTGGAGAAAGTCAAAGAAGCCTTCGGTAGCATTGAGAACGAATACCTGCGGGCGCGGATAAGCGACATCGCAGATATTGAAAATCAGGTATTGATGCGCTTAGCAGGAGGCGAAGTCAAAGCGCTCGATTCGCTCCGCGCCAACACGATTGTCCTAGCCCACGACTTGCTGCCCTCGGAGATGGTGCGCCTAGAGCGCCGCCGGATCAAAGGCGTGGTACTCGATGCCGGCGGCGCAGCTTCGCACGCGGCCATCATTGCCCGCTCGTTGCAGCTACCCACGGTCGTCGGCACCGGCGACTGTTCACAGCAAGTGGCAGACGGCGACTTGGTGGTCGTCGATGGCAACGAAGGCCAAGTCCACCTGCGGCCCGATGCCCTCGGCGAGCGGCGCTATCGGGCGCGTCGCCAGCGTCAACTGCGGCGCGAGCGCAACCTAGAGCGTCGCCGCAACTTACCTGCCGTTACCCTAGATGGGCAGGAAATCGCATTGATGGCCAACGTCGATGTGCAGACCGAAGTGCAGATGGCGCTCGACAACGGCGCTAGCGGCGTGGGCATGTACCGCACCGAGTTCTTGTATCTCAATTACCGCTTGCCCTCCGAGGAGGAGCAGTTCAAGGTCTATTCCGCCCTCGTCGAATCGCTGGCCCCGTATCCCGTGGTGATTCGCACCATGGACTTGGGAGGCGACAAGCTGTCCCACGTCTTGGAGGTGCCGCCCGAGGCCAACCCCTTCTTGGGGTGGCGCGGCATCCGCATCTGCCTCGACACCCCAGATCTGTTCAAGACGCAGCTACGCGCCCTGCTCAGGGCCGGAGCAAGCGGCGAGGCGCAGATCTTGTTGCCGATGATCTCTAGCTTGAACGAACTGCGGCGCATCCGGGTACTAGTGGAGGAAGCCAAAGACGAGTTGCGGGCGGCAGGGCAGCCCTTTGCCGAGCATTGCAAGCTGGGCATTATGGTCGAAGTGCCATCCGTGGCTTTGATGGCCGATCACTTTGCCGGCGAAGTAGATTTTTTTAGCCTCGGCACCAACGACCTGACTCAGTACGCATTGGCTGTGGATCGTGGCATGAGCAAAGTGGCTTGGCTCTACGACCCGTTTCACCCGGCGGTCTTGCGCTTGATCAAGATGGTCGCCGACAGCGGCCAGCGCACCAACACGCCCGTGAGCATCTGCGGCGAAATGGCCGGCGACCCCTTGGCCACGACGCTCTTGCTTGGTCTCGGGCTGGATTGTCTGAGTCTAAGCCCCGGTCTCATCCCGGAGGTCAAGGAGGTCATTCGCGCCATTCACGCGGAAAAGGCGCGGGAGATCGCCGATGAATGCTTGTCCTTGGACACTGGAACTGCGGTGCGCGAGTACTTGGGAGATGCCGTCGGCGAGTACGTACCCTTCTGGCGTCAGAGGTATCACTGAAGGAGCTTGAGAATACACTATGTCCAAATACATGTTCACTTCCGAATCCGTATCCGAAGGGCACCCTGACAAAGTCGCCGACCAGATTTCCGACGCCGTGCTCGACGCCATGCTCGCCGAGGACTCCAACGCACGGGTCGCCTGCGAGACGCTCGTTACCACCGACCAAGTAGTAGTCGCTGGCGAGGTTAAAAGCGAGGCTCACCTAGACATCGAAGCCCTCGTCAGGCAGGTCATCGCCGATATTGGTTACTGCGATCCCGCGCAGGGCTTTGACTTTCGCTCGTGCTCTATCCTCGTGGCCTTGGACCAGCAATCGTCCGATATAGCCCAGGGCGTCAACGCGGGCGAGGGGCTGTACAAGGAAGAGGGCGCTGGCGACCAAGGCATGATGTTTGGCTATGCCTGCCGCGAAACCCCCCAACTCATGCCGCTACCCATTACCCTCGCGCACGAGCTAATGCAGCACCTAACGCGGCTGCGCAAGGACGAGAAAATTTCCTATCTGCGCCCAGACGCCAAGTCTCAGGTCAGCGTCGAGTACGACGACGGTCAGCCCGTGCGGGTAGGGGCCGTGGTTCTCTCGACCCAACACGCTCCCGAGGTCAGTCACGCGCAGATCGAAAAAGACATGATCGAACAAGTGATAAAAGAAGTAATCCCCACCCATCTGCTCGACGCAGGCACCCAATATCACGTCAACCCCACAGGTCGTTTCGTCATCGGGGGGCCGCACGGCGACTGCGGATTGACGGGTCGCAAGATCATCGTCGATACCTACGGGGGCGCGTGCCCGCACGGCGGGGGTGCCTTTTCCGGCAAGGACCCCAGCAAGGTGGACCGCAGTGCCCACTACATGGCGCGCTACGTGGCCAAAAACGTGGTGGCCGCCCGCTTGGCCGCCCGCTGCCAAGTGCAACTGGCCTATGCCATTGGCGTGGCCGCTCCCGTATCGGTGCGGGTCGATACCTTTGGCACGGGCGTCGCGCCCGATGAGGAGATTGCCGCGGCCGTGGAAGAGGTCTTCAACCTAACCCCCAAGGGCATCATTGAGGTTTTACAACTCAGACGGCCCATCTACCGAAAAACCACCAACTACGGCCATTTTGGGCGCGAGGAGCCAGAGTTCATCTGGGAACGGACCGACAAGGTCGAGCCGCTGCGCCAAGCTGTAGGGATCAAATAGATCCTTAAACGGCTAGCAAATGACTGCCGTACGGTGCCGATGGTTGGGTGTGCTCCTAGGGGCCGGCGCGTTGATGGGCTGCGAGGTGAATCCTCCCCAAATTCCCAGCACCAATTTCCAGATCAGCATCCCGGTCGCCGACGACCGGACGACCGTTCGGGACTTGGCCGATGAGCGCCCCGGCTTCCTGAAGATAGACGACGAGGGCCTGCTCGCGGTAGATTTTACAGCGGACTTCAACCACCGCGAAGAAGTTGGCGACCGCCTACGCGTCGCACCTGTATCCACGGCCTTGGCGGTGCCGATTGGGCCGGCTGACGATGCCATTGCCAAGACCGAGGCTTTCGCCTTTGCCGACGATCGCATCCAAATCGCGCACGCGGTCATCGCCGAGGGCGGCCTGACCTTCAAGGCGACCAACCAGACCGCGATCCCCTTACAGGTCGAATTGGTCTTGGACGATTTCAAAAGGCCGGACGGTACGCCTCCTACCTTCCTCATCGACGCGCTCGCCTCTGGCGAGAGCAAGACCGTGTCCTTTGACTTGGTCGGTAGTGAGTTTACTCCGCAGAATCCTCTTGAATTGCGGTTCTCATACCAGGTGCAGGGCGAATTTGCAGAGGCCGTCGCTACTGATGAGCTACTGCTAGAGGTCGAGACCGGGGACTTACTCCTCAGCCGCGTCGAGGGCGTGCTCAACGAGGTCGTCCTACCGGTTGCACCGGTCACTCGCGCAGTCGATTTTCCCACAGGTTTAGATCAGATCGCCTTCAGTTCGGTCGTCCTAGAAGTCGGCCTGACGTCGGGCGTTGGTTTCCGCAGCCGCATTGACCTCCACATCGAGGGAACCAATGGCTATGGCGAGCGGGATTCCCTGATGATCTCCGAAGTATTCCAGCGCGGCGATCCAGACCATCCGGTGTCGTTGGCCTTGTCGCTGGCCTCCGCAGAGCTGACCGAATTTCTCAACCTGCTGCCGACCGAGGTCGCGGTCGCGCCGACCGTGCGCATCGGCGACGGCGAATCCGCGGAAGTGATCGACTCTAGTCATTGGGTGCAGATTGACCAAGTGCGCTTTGCCTCACAGGGTCATTTTCAAATAGAAGAAGATACCCGCATTGAGTTCGACCCAATCTTTCGTCGCTTCCAGGACGACGATGCCCGTCGTCGCATCCAAGCCAGCCTCGATAGTGCCGTCGTAGTTACTGCGATTGAAAATCACCTGCCCACCGCCATCCGCGTCAGCCTGTGGGTCGCGCCGAGAGCCGAAGATGTGTACGGCAACGAAGACCTATTCGCCGCCAACGAGGCCAACGGCTATCTGCGGATTCCCAAGCAGGGTTCCATTGCGGTGGATGCGGGCGAAGTCGGCCCCGAAGGGCAGGTTGTAGCGAGTGCATTCAGCCACCAACGGCTCGCGCTCTCGGACGAAGATGTGGAGGTCTTTCTGCGGGAGGAGGGCGTCTATACGGGCATGCTGGTCGAGTTGGACAAGACGCCGAGCGAGGTGGTGATGCGGGCGAGTGACTTCGTCGCCGTGGAGGCTGGGGCGGTGATTTTCATGGAGTTCAACGAGGAGTTGGTCAAGTAGGGCACCAGTGCGAGGCAAGAGATTGATCATTCTAGCGGCCCTGTTCGTCGTCGGGGCCTACGGGCAGGTGGCTGCCGTTCCCGGCGACGCTAGCCCGCGGGCGTTGGCGCTGGGCCAAGCTTATACGGCCTTGGCCCGGGGCCCGGAAGCCGTTTTCTGGAATCCGGCGAATTTAGCTCTGTCGGATAGCCGCAAGTTTTCCTGGGACTTGCTCGGCGCGGGCCTTTGCTTGGCTGTCGAAAACAACAGCTTTTCGGTCGCCACATACAACGCCCACTTCACGGCCGCCAACGAGAAGGTCTCTCCCAACGGCAGCCCGTACTACATCAGCCCAGTAGAGAAAAAAAAGCTGCTCGCCGACATCCCAGATGCGGGTCTGCGCATGAACGGGGATATCGAGCCGACGGTCGTTGCGGGCCTCCCGCTCAACGGAGGTGTGGCCTTTGCAGTCGAAGAAGTGCGCTCGGCTATTGCCGTGGGGTTTACCAGTGGGGTCGAGAGCGAGATTCCCAAGGACGTGTTAGAGCTTTTCTTTTTTGGCAACGAGTTTGCGGAGGACCGCTTGGTAGCCGGCAAGAGCGAAGGATACGACATCAGCGACTGGAATGGGTCGGGGTGGGCCGTGGGTACGCTCAATGTCGCCGTTGCGAAGCCGGCCCTGCCTGCTCGTCTCGCGCCCTATCTAAGCGAGTTCACAGTCGGCAGTACGCTCAAGCTCTCGATGGGCACGTACGGAGAGATTATCGAATCCGGCGGCACCGGACTGGTAGCCCATGTCGGCGGTGCTGAGGCGGATGCTTGGCTGATTGCCCAGCACGCCAAAATGGGCGTCGGCGTTGGCATCGACGTCGGCATTGCTGGCCGAAGCAAAAGCCGCAAGACGACCTTCAGCTTCAGTGCGCTCAACTTGCTCGACATGTTCTCTTGGAATGAAGGGGTGCGCCAAGATTCCATTTTCCTTGCTACTAACGAACTGCGCATCTCCCGTTTTTTGGACGCGGACTCGCGGTCCATTGAGGAAGTATTCGACAACCCGGATTTCGACGGCGACGGAGATCCAGACTTTACCAAGCAGATCAGCCAAAAGCCGTTCTCGCGCTCGCTACCGGCCATGCTGCGGTTCGGGGTAGCCTATCAGGCCAGGCCCCAGCTAACGGTGGTTGGCAATTGGGACCAGGCGTTCAGCTCCAAGTTTGGGATGCGGACTCGGCCGCGGCTGGCCGGTGGAATCGAGTACTGGCTGGCGGACTGGTTGCCGGCCCGCATTGGCCTGTCGCTGGGCGGGCGGAGCAGCAGTTCAGCGGTCGGCTTTGCCTTTGGTCCGTTTGTGCTGTCGTCCATGCAGGTCCGCCTCTTGGAGACCAGCCTAGCCATGCGCGGCGGACTCTTACCGGGAATAGCTAGGGGCACTGCCGTTTCTGTGATGTTCTTTCGCTTGAGTCTCGGCTGACGGTTCCGATTCCCTCGGTTTTTTGTCCATTTCAACGCCTTGAGTGCCACAATGTCCTATTCGATGGGCAAAATGTGTCAAAAGTGGAACATATCGGCGCTGGTACAGTATTTGCAATCATTTGGACAGGCAAAACCGACTTCTGAGAGGAAACCGACATGAATACCACCTATGAGGCCCTCGAGCGCTACGGACTCGATTTGGTGGCGCAGGCGCGCGCTGGTCGGCTCGATCCGGTGATCGGGCGCGACGAAGAGATCCGCCGCACCATCCGCATCCTCTCGCGCAAGACCAAGAACAATCCAGTACTCATCGGCGAGCCGGGAGTGGGCAAGACCGCGATCGTCCTTGGTGGGCGAGCGCGCATTGCGCGAGGAAATCGAGCAGGTGCGGCATCAAATCGAAGAAGCCGAGCGCCAATACGACTTGAACCGCGCCGCCGAGCTAAAACACGGAAAATTGCCGGAATTGGAGCGGCAGCTAGCAGCGGCGCAGCAAGCGACCGAGGGCGATGGCCCGCGACATGCCCGAGGGGTCGCAGGTTGAGGTAGTACTCGACGAAGGCCAACTGGCCGTGCGGCATCAGCCGCCGAAAGCGGGAACCGAGATTTAGCGATTGTCGTCTCTTTTTGTGGACATTGAGAAATATCCGTATTTTCACACCCTTTTCAGAGAGGAAATACCATGCGGAAGTTTTGCATTTCCCTGTTTATTTTAAGCCTCGCGGTGGCTGGCAATGCTCAAGCCAGCGAGAATTTGCAGTTCCTGCGCCAGATGAGCGACGGGTTTGCCGAAGTAGTAGCTCAGGTCAAGCCCGGCGTCGTAAAAATCACCACGGAGGGCACTGTCAATGTCGAGGGGCGCTCTCGTACCCCTTGGGGGGACTTCTTCGAATTGCCTGACCAGCCACGCGAACGCGATGGTCAAGGCGCGGGAGTAATCATCAACTTCAACGGCGATCAGTACATTATCACCAACAATCACGTGATTAGCCACGCCGACAATATCCGCGTCGAGATGACGGATTCGCGCTTCTTTGAAGCCGAGATCATCGGCCGCGATTCTCTGAGCGACATCGCCGTGCTTAAGGTCGATACCGAAGATTTGCCGACGGTCGCGCTGGGCGATTCGGACCAGCTCCGGGAAGGCGAATGGGTGATGGCCATAGGAAGCCCTTTGACATTTTCCCATTCGGTTTCTACCGGCATCGTCAGTGGGCTAGGACGGAAACGCTTCTTTGGCGAGTACGGCTCCTTTATCCAGACCGACGCGGCGATCAATCCGGGCAACAGTGGCGGAGCGCTGGTCAACCTGCATGGCGAGCTCGTGGGAATCAACACGGCCATCGTCAGCCGCAGCGGCGGCAATATAGGTCTTGGCTTTGCCATTCCGATCAACTTGGTCAAGGATGTAGTCGAGCAGTTGGTTGAGCACGGGGAGGTGCGACGCGGCTTACTCGGAGTGAAAATTGCCAACTTGGATCCGCTAGTGGCTGAGACTATGGGGCTGGACCGCAATCATGGCGTGGTGATTGATGAAGTGACTTCGGAGGGAGCAGCAGACAAAGCAGGTGTCAAGGTTGGCGATGTAGTACTTGCTATTGATGGCCAACCCATGCGCAACTCAACCGAGCTTCGCGACCGGATTGGACGCACGGCACCGGGGACCGAAGTCGAGTTGCTGGTGTTGCGCGATGGCAAAGAGAAACGCATTAAAGTCGAGCTAGAGCTGCGGACTGAGGAAGCGCTGGCCTCTGGTCGCTCGCACGATAACGCAGAAGCAGAACAAGAGGTGCTGGGCTTGAAGGTCCGGGAACTGACTGATGAGCTGGCGCGGCGGCTAAGATACGAAGACGAGGACGGAGTTGTGGTCGCACGAGTGGAGCGCGGCAGCGAAGCATCACGACGGGGTTTGCGCCGAGGAATGCTTATTCAGGAGGTCAACCGCAAACAGGTGGAAACTGTGGAAGACTTAGAGGATGCGTTGGCGGAGATTGAGCCGGGGGACGCGTTTATGATGCGGGTGCTGGGGCAACGAGGGACGCGGCTGATAGGGATGCGGATGCCCGTAAATTGAGTATGCGCTCGCAAGCTATATGGCATCCGGCCGCTTTGGCCGTATATATCCGTCTCGAATTCCACCTGAGCAGCGCAGCAGCCAAAGGGTTGCTGCGCTGTGCTGCGAGTGGGCCGTATGAAGTGTACTTGAACGGCGAGCGAGTGGGCAGGGGGTTGGGGCCAGCGGTGGCCGAAGTGGCCATGTGGGAGCAGTTCGCGTTGGACGCTGCGCTGAGGGAGGGCGAAAATGTGCTGTTGGTCTTTGCCCTAGGCTGCGGCGCAGCGGACTGGTTTCGCGCCGAGGGAAAGATCGAGCGCAGCGATGGGGCCGAGCAGGTGCTGTACACGGGCGCGCCTTGGCAGGTGCAGCCGGCCGATGCTTGGGGTCCGGCTAGCTATGTAGCCGTGCTGGCACCGGCTGAGTGGACCAAAGGGCAGTTCGCGGGATGGCGGGAAGCGGCTGTAGTGGACGGAGCCGAGCCGAGGGATTGGTCGCCGTTGCCCACGGTGGAGAGCATGGCGTGGGCGCGGGAGGTGGCGGCTTTTGGCGAGGTAGCTAGCGAAGGTGCGCTCGAATGGGTTGCTTTCCCCGAGACCATGCAGACTGCCAAATGCGTGCGACGGGAAGCGTTCCTGACAGGCGGCAAAACCTACTCCTTGGTGCAGGCAACAGACGCAGCTCGGGCCGCGTACTTGGTTTTAGACTTCAGGCGGTTGCTTCGCGGATTTCCCCATCTGCGGCTGCGGGGCAAGGCCAGCGCAGTGATTGACCTAGGTTTTGCGCGTGCGGCGGGCGAAGTGGAGTCGCGCTTGCGCTACGTGTGCCGCGACGGATTGCAGGAGTGGACCGCGCCGCAATTGGCGACGTGCCGCTACCTAGTGGTGCGGATCGGATCGTGTCCAGAAGACATGGAAATAGACAGTGTCGCGCTGGTGGAGCGGCGCGTAGTTGTCGAGCCGCGCGGGCGCTTTACAACCGTGGGCGAAGACTGGGAGCGGCTGTGGCGGACTGGGGAGCAGACCTTAGCTGATAGCCGCCAAGAGGGATACGCCCTCGGCGAGGAACGGCTCAACTGGGACCAGCTCTACGTTTGGGCCATGAACGATTTGTCCGCGACTGGCAGCGTGGATACGGCACGCGCCGTGCTGGCTGGTAGCGAGATACCTATTGGCGGGGAACAGGCTTGTTTCCACGCGCTGTTCGTCGAACTGGCGCAGCGCTACGGCGGCGACCGATTGACTGCCGAGCGGCTAGCGGGTCTAGTGAACAGCTTGCAAACGGCCGAGGGTGCGTCGGCGACTTCTGCTGTCGCTGTGCAGGCTGGGGCTTGGCTGGCGGTCGCGGCCTTGTGCCGACGCACTGGCGACCGTCAACTAGCCATCCAATGCGAGCGCGCCCATCACCGAGCGCGCAAGGCATTACAAGCCGCTTGGAGCGAAGAGCAAGGGCTTTTTGCCGATGCCGCCGGGGCTGCTGATTGTAGCCGCTGGACGAATGCCTTGGTGCTCTACTTTGCGTTGGCCAATCCCAGACAACAGGTCCTCGTGGCGCAGCGCCTATCCGGCGGCTCAGCGTCAGAAGGCGATTTGTGGCAGGCGTTTTTTGTCGCCGGGGCGCTGTGGCGGGCGGGCGCAGATACGGCGGCCTTGGCTTACATACAGAGAAAATGGGGCCGCTTGCTGGCGCGTACGGGACGGACATGGGGTGAGAAGGCCGGGTCGGTGGCCGCGCAACCTGGACCGGAGAGCTTGCTGGCGGCGCACGTGCTAGGAGTTGCGCCCAAGGCCGAGGGAATTTTGGAGATTCGGCCGCAGTTGTCCGGGCTCGAACGCGCCGAGGGCGTCGTGCCCACGCCACACGGCGATGTCGAGATCGCTTGGGGCGCGTATGGCGGCGGCTTTTCCGCGCGCCTTTCCGTGCCGCACGACGGCGAGACGCACCTGTCCGTACCCCGCTGCGACAAGCGCTTCCCCCAAATCGAAATCAACGGCGAGACCGTGTGGCGCAACGAGAAGGCCCACCCCAACTTCCACGTGCAGGAGCTGATTAGCGAAGAGGAGCGGGTGGTGATGGTGTTGCGGCGGGCTGGTCAGTACGAAGTGTCGGTAGCGTAGCGGCGATATGACCACAGCATCTCTCTACCACATCGTCCACAAGTCGCCCGATGCGCCCCCCGAGGGTGCGTCGCTGCTCTTGCTTTTGCACGGCTATGGTGCCAATGAGGAAGATCTGCTGGGCTTGGTGCCGCACTTGGATGCACGGCTGATTTGCGTCAGTGTCCGCGCGCCCTACGCGCTCGATTTCGGCGGTTTTGCATGGTTTAATATCGAGATTGGCGCGGAGGGGCTGCGCTTTGCTTTTGCCGAGGCCGAAGAACCGCTCGTGCAGGTCTTGGCCTTAGTGGATGCGCTGCGGCAAGACCACCGGCCAACTCGCGTCTTCATCGCGGGGTTTAGCCAAGGGGCGAGCATGGCGCTGGTGGCCGCGCTGAAGCGGCCTCGGGATTTTGCTGGAGCCATTGCATTGAGCGGACTATGCTGTTCAGAGATGTTGCCAGAGAATGTGGCAGCGGTGCAGGGCCTAAAGGTTTTTATGTCGCATGGGCGGTTTGATCCGGTCATTCCCATTGCCCAAGCCCGCGCCTCCAGGGATCTGCTGCTGCCCCTCGGATTGGACTTGCGGTACAAAGAATACGATATGCCCCACGCGATTGCCCAGCCGTGCTTAGAGGACTTGGACGCTTGGCTGCGGGCGCGGCTGGATACTCCTTAAAAAATCAGGAAAGCAAGGACTCGACCCGCCTTGGCGTGAGCCGGTGGCCGAAAAGCGGCTGCGAGCGGGTGGGGGTTGAGCGCTGCCAAGTGGCGAAAAGCCCTCCGTCTGCTTCGGTTAGCACGGACACGTAGCGCGAGCAACCCGTGCCTTCCGGCGAGACAAAGAGCGGCTGGAGGTGGCTGAGGCGGTGGAGGCGCGGAAATTGGCGATCGAAGCCGTACGCCAAGCCGCCCAATTCCTCGCAGGAGTAGCCACGCGGTCGGGTGACTCCCTTTTCATGCGCTTTGAGCGGGTGCATGGACTCGGCCCCGTCGTAGAAATAGAGCGAGAGCGAGGGCAAACAAGCTAACGCGCCCACCTTGGGCACGGGCAAACGGCAAGTGATGCGCAAGGCAGCTACATCCCAGGTTGGGCCGCGGGGAAAGAAGTCGTGACTATGGCTTGCGCACGAGTCAGCCGCGAGCGCGGCACGGCCCGAAGTGCTCGCAGACCAAGTGTACGGATGGCTGCAATAAAGTAGCAGAGGCTGTCGGCCCATTCTGGCTGAGAGGTTGGGGTCTTTTAGGTGCAGATAGGCTGGATCGTCGCTCGTCAGCAGCGGGGCAATCGATTCCTGTGGGTCGAGCTGGTCAATGGAGGTGGCGAAGAAAGTGTCGATGCTCCAGACGCCGGTGCCCGGCTTCTGAAAAGTGGCGACGGCCCGCGGATAGAGGCGAACTTTCTCGGTGGAGACCAGCACTTGAACGCGGCGCTTGTTGATGCGCAGAGCACTGCCCTCAATGCTGAGTACGGCCGAGCCGCAGTAGAGGTCGGATTTGTCCCAAGTGCGAACCTCGGCAAAACTGCGTCCATTGTCCGTCGAGCGAAAGATGGCCAAGGCGCGGCCTCGGGGGCCGGCGGTCAGGCCGGTGCGGCTGTCGCCGGCATCGCGGTAGCGGCCGATGAGATAGAGGCTGCCATCGCTGGGGTCGCGGACCGAATTGCCGCCGCCGAACCAGAAGCCAGCGCGGTCTTTGGTCGGCTCGATGAGGCGTCGGCCGCGTTTTTGATCGATGAGACGAGTGCCGAGTCGGATGAGTTTGCGTTCGAGCGCGGGGGGGAGCTTGTCCATAGCAGAGCCGCGCTAAGTATGGCAAAAAAGTCACAGAAGTGTCAAGTAAATGGCACATCGCCATCAGGCATTCCAACCGGCCAGTTCTTGGCGGGCGATGGCTGCCATGGCGTCGAGCCAGGCGGGGTGGTCGTTGAGGCAGGGCGCTAAGTGGAACTGTTGGCCACCGCCGTGGGAAAACTGCTCGGCCCCTTCGCGGCCAATCTCGTCGAGCGTCTCGAGGCAGTCGGCGGTGAAGCCGGGGCAGATGGCGACTAAGCGGCGCACGTCTTGACTCCCAAGGCGCTCTAGGACTTCCTCGGTATACGGTTCTAGCCAAGGCTCTTTGCCGAAGCGCGACTGGAAGCCGCTGACCCACTCATCGTCTGCCAAGCCCAGCGCTGCGGCTAGCTGGCGCGCGGTTTCCTCGCAGTGGCGGCGGTAAGGATCCCCTTCATCGACGTAGCGCTGAGGAATGCCGTGGAAAGTGATTAGGTAGCGGTCGGGCGTCCAACTGAGGCGGGCGACTGCTTCGGCGACCGACTGTTTGAGCGCGTTGATGTACGCGGGGTGGTCTGCGTAGGGCGGGACGAAGCGCAGCGCCGGCATCTGGCGTTTGCGGTCGAAAAACCAAGGGCAGCGTCGGCCCAAGGCAGCGCGGTTGACTGCGTCGTAGATTGAGCCGGTGGTGGCGCAGGAAAACTGCGGGAACATGGGAAAGACGAGGATGCGCTCGATGCCTTCCCGCTCTAGGGACTGTATGGCGCGTGCGATGCTTGGCTCGCCGTAGCGCATGCCGAGTACGACCCGATACGCCGTGCCCAATCGCTCTTGCAGACCGCGGGTCTGTGCTTGGGAATGGACCATGAGGGGCGAGCCTTCGTCGGTCCAGATATTGGCGTACAGGGCGGCCGAGCGCGCGGGTCGGCGGGTGAGCACAAAGAGATAGAGAATGGGATACCACCTGAGCGGGTGGAGGTCGATGACGCGCGGATCGGAGAGAAATTGGCGCAGATAGGGCCGCAGGGCGCGGGCGGTGGGCGCTTGCGGCGTGCCGAGCTGGGCGACGAGGACGCCAATTTTGGAAGAGCTAGCGGGCATAAGCGGGCGTTTGCCGGAGGGTGTGCGGCGACTTACTTTTGAGAATATATCCGAGAACGCCGTTTTGAAAAGCCCGAAGGAGAGCAGACATGCGCAGCATTTTCGCAGGTATTGAATACGCAGGGAAAAGCACGCTGGCCACCATGCTTGGGGAATACTACCGGCACCGTCGAGTTCCCATCCACGGCGACGATCACTTCACCCTCCCCGACTCCTCGCTCAGTCCGGAGTCGCGCAAGATCTTGGTCGGCCTGCCCAACGACATAAAGGAGCGCGGACAGCGGATGCAGATCCACTACCACGTGGACATCATCAAAAAGTACGCTTGTCCGCTGATTGTCGGCTGGCATTTAGAGGAGGCCGTGTACACCCGCTTTTACGGCGACGACCCGAACAGTTTTTACTACCCGAACTTCCACTACGGCTTCCAGCGGCTCTACGAATCGTTGGTGTTAGAGGCTCATCTGCCCGATGTGGTGTTGTTCCACGTAACGGCCTCCGACGAGGAGATCGCGCAGCGGATGCAGGACAGCCCGCACGAATACCCGGTCGTGCGCCAGGAACACATTGCCGAGGTCAAAGCGCGCTTTGAGGAAGAAATCGCCGCGTCGCTATTTACCCACCAGAGGCGCACCATCGTCTTGGACACCACCGGCAAGACGCCCGAGGAGTCGTTCGACGAGTTGCTTTTGAAGTCTGAGCCAATGGTGACGATGGGCGAATTGGCCGTGCGGAATATGGAGGTGCCGGAGGGCGAGTACGAAGTGGTGTACGAGCGCGGCGTGCGCAAGCTGGTGCCTAAGTAGCGAATTTTGCGCTTGCGCTAATTCGGTTGAAACTTCTTTATTCGGTCCGTAGTCTCTTTGCGTACTCGGCCTGCTGCCGAGCGATTGATTACTAATGAAAAACTTTCGACCCATAACTGCGTCTTTAGTCCTGCTGCTGGCTTTCGCCTGTAGTGGCTTGCAGGTTTTTTGCGCTCCTGTCGCAGAGGCCGCTCCCATGCCCTGCCACGTTGCCAATGCCTGCGGCGACGTGGGCCTGCAAGCTGGTTGTTGCTGTCTGCGCACCGAATCCAACAGCGCGTCTCTTCCGTTTGTCCCCCCAGCCGAGCAGCCATCCGTCTCAACGCCCGTGGTCGGAATAGCGGCGACTACTCCGCTGCCGCCTCGTTCGGCTGCGCTGCGGTTGTTGTCCAACCGCATCCCCCAACCGCATCCTCCGCTTTTCCAGCTCTACTGCTCCTTCCTGATCTGATCCTCGCCGCACTGAGTTTGTCCTAAATAAGCTGTCCGAGCTTATAGGGCACACCCGGAAATTTCCAGACGCTTCTAAGTTTCACACTCCACTCGGTTTGTGGAGGTCTGTGCGCGAATCCCAAACCCCCGCGCGGCGAGGAGTAATTGCATGTACAAAAATAGAACGGCCCTGCTGCTAGCCGGTCTGATCGCAGGACCGGTTTGGTCACAGGAAGCAACAGCGCTCGACCCTCGAGCCGAACTCGCGGAGTACGCGCGCTACGCCGAACAGCACAACCCCAAGCTCAAGCAGGCTTTGGCGCGCTACAAAGCCGCCCTAGCAAAGGTGCCTTCGGCGAGCGCTTGGGTCGATCCCCGCCTGACCTACGGCTATTTCGCGCGTCCGGTGGAGACGCGCACCGGTCCGCAGGAAATGCGTTTCAGCGCAGCGCAAACCTTTCCGTGGAAGGGCAAGCTGGACCTCAAGGGACGGATCGCCCAGCAAGAGGCCGTAGTCGAGGGACAGCGCTATGAGGCCGCGCGACGGTCGCTGATTTTCGAGGTCAAGGCCGCGTACTACGACTGCTACTTTTTGGAGCGAGCCATTGCCGTCACCGAGGGCAACTTGCGGCTGTTGGCTCACTTAGAAGAAGTGGGCCGCACCCGCTATCGCAGTGGCACTGGCGAGCACGCCCCGGTTCTCAAGGCGCAGGTGGAATTGGGCCGCTTAGAGGACCAACTGCGCAGCCTGCGTCAGCAGCGGCGTCCGGCCGCGGCCCGGTTAAATGCGGCGCTCGGCCGCACGGCGACCGCGCCGATAGCTGTGTCCGATTCGCTGCCTATGGCCGCGTTGGATTTAGACGAAGAGGTGCTAAAGGAGCGCTCGCAGGCTGCGAACCCGACGCTGCAAATGCGGCATACGCAAGCGAGGGCGCAGTCCTTAGGAGTCGAATTGGCCGGTAAGCAGTTCTACCCGGACCTGACCGTGAGCCTCGATTACATCCACATTGGAGATCGCGGCGCGAATCCGCTGATGGCCATGGCCACGCTCAATCTGCCCTTGTGGCGCTCGTCCTACGAGGCCGGGCAACGCGCGGCCGAGCTGAGCCATCAGGCCGCCTTGCAGGGCGTTGCAGACGAGGAGAATAGGCTTGCTGCCGAGTTGGAACTGGCCTTGTACAAGCAGCGCGACGCCCAAAGCCGCAGTGCCCTCTACCGGGACAGCTTGCTGCCCAAGGCCGAACAAGCGCTCAACGTAACGCAGCGCGCCTTTGCCGCCGACCGCAGCGATTTTCTCGCGGTCATTGACGCCCAACGCACTCTGCTGGAGTTCCAGCTAGCGTACGAACGGGCGCAGACCGACCAAGCCCTGCATTGGGCCGAGATCGAAAAGCTGGTCGGCGAACCCACGGAGGAAATCCAACCATGAAAGCGACAAAGCAAATAATAGCTACCGGTGTTGTGGCGGGGATCGTCGGCTTGGCCGTAGGCTGGGGTTTGAGCGGTTCGGACACACCTGGCGGACACGCACCCGTCGCGGTCGCCGAGCAGGGCGAAACGTGGACTTGCTCGATGCACCCGCAGATCCGCCAGCCCGATCCGGGTCAGTGTCCAATATGCGGAATGGACCTAATCCCGGTGGCCGCGCCCGAGGTTGGCGACACTTTGGCTCCGCGCCAGTTGCGCCTCTCGCCGGCCGCGCAGGAGCTTGCCAGCATCCAGACTGCGCCGGTCGAGCGCCGCTTCGCGCCGGTCGAGACGCGGATGGTTGGCAAGATTGCAGTAGATGAGACGCAAGTCCGCTCCATCACCGCTTGGGTAGCGGGCCGGATTGATCGGCTGTACGTGGACTATACGGGCGTGCGAGTCGAAAAGGGCGACCACATAGCCTATCTCTACAGTCCCGAGTTGCTGACCGCCCAAGAGGAGCTGATCCAGGCCCTGCGCGCCCGCGAGCGATTGGTTGACAGCGGCACGTCCGTTGGGCAGACGGCGCAGGCAACGGTCGAGGCCGCGCGCGAAAAGCTGCGCCTGCTCGGGCTAAAGGATGAGCAAATCGAGCGCGTCGAGCGCGAGCGCCGCGCCTCCGATCACCTGACGATCTACGCGCCAACAGGCGGCGTGGTGATAAAAAAGCACCTCAGCGAGGGCGCGTACGTGCAGACCGGGACGCCGATTTACACCATCGCGGACTTGTCGCGGCTGTGGCTGGAACTGCGAGCCTACGAGTCGGATATGTCTTGGATCCATTATGGCCAAGCCGTTGAATTCTCGGCTGAAGCCTATCCGGGCGAAGTGTTCAGCGGCCAGATATCCTTCGTCGATCCAGTGTTGGACGAGCGCACGCGCACGGTGCGCGTGCGGGTCAACGTGGCCAACGAGCAAGGTCGGCTGAAGCCGGGGATGCTGGTGTGGGCTGTGGCTCAAGCCGAGGTGGGAGCCCACGGGCGCGCTATGTCGCCCGCTCTCAAGGGCAAGTGGATCAGCCCGATGCACCCAGAGATCGTCCGCGCCGCGCCTGGTGCCTGCGACATTTGCGGCATGGCCCTAGTGCGCGCCGAAGAGTTGTATGAGACTGGCGACGAGGCGGAGCGCGAGATGCCGCTGGTGGTGCCAGCTTCGGCACCACTGCTGACGGGCAAACGCGCCGTAGTGTACGTTGCGCTCGGCGAAGGCCTGTACGAGGGCCGCGAGGTCGTGCTCGGGCCGCGGGCCGGGGATTACTACTTGGTGCGCGAGGGGCTGCGCGAGGGAGAGCAAGTGGTGGTCAACGGCGCGTTCAAAATCGACAGCGCCCTCCAAATCCGCGCTCAGCCGAGCATGATGAATGCGCCAGCGCGGGCAGACCAGCGCGACAACGAGCCAAATGGCCACGCGCACGGCCCGCCGTCCGCGGTCTGGACGGCCTATTTCGCCACGCAACAGGCGTTGAGCAAGGACGATCTGTCGGGGGCACAGGCCGCCGCTGCAACGCTCGCGGCCCACCCGGCGTCGCAGGAGATCGGAGACGCGATCAGAGGAGCTGGCGATCTCGCCGCGGCCCGCCAAGCCTTTGCCGAGTTCTCGATGGTGCTCATTCGGGTGGCGCGGCAGGGGGGTGTCCATGCCGGGCCAGTGCATCTTTTTCACTGTCCAATGGCCTTTGACAACGAGGGGGCAGCTTGGCTGCAACAGGCGATGCAGACCCAAAATCCCTACTTCGGCGGCCAGATGTACCGTTGCGGCAGCCTGCGCGAGACCTTCGCCGGCCACGAGTAGGAGGCTACAATGGACCGCTTAATCCGCTTTTTCCTAGTCCACAAACTCGTCGTCGTGCTGATGCTCGCCGTCACCGTTGGTTGGGGCCTCAGCGTCGCCCCTTTTGCGTGGAAGCTCGATTGGCTACCGCGCGACCCGGTGCCGGTGGATGCGATCCCGGACATCGGCGAAAACCAGCAAATCGTCTTTAGCGAATGGGCCGGACGCTCGCCGCAAGACGTGGAAGATCAGGTGACCTATCCGCTGACCACGGCGCTTTTGGGCGTGCCGGGCGTCGAGACGATCCGCAGCTCTTCGATGTTCGGCTTTTCGAGCATCTATGTGATTTTTGCCGAAGGAGTCGATTTCTATTGGTCGCGCTCCCGCATCCTCGAAAAGCTCAACAGCCTACCGGCAGGTCTGCTGCCCGAGGGCGTCCAGCCGGCCTTGGGACCGGACGCAACGGCCTTGGGGCAGGTATTCTGGTACACGTTGGAAGGCCGCGACGAACAGGGCGCGCCCACCGGCGGCTGGGATCTGCACGAGTTGCGTGGCATTCAGGACTGGCAGGTGCGCTATGCCCTGCTGGCGGCCGATGGCGTCAGCGAGGTGGCCTCTGTGGGCGGCTTTGTGCAGGAATACCAAATTGACGTCAACCCAGACGCGATGCGCGCCTACGGAGTGCGGCTCGACGAGGTCTTCCACGCGGTGCGCATGTCCAACCGGGACGTAGGTGCGCGCACTGTAGAGCTGAATCGAGCCGAATACGTCATTCGTGGCATTGGCTTTGTCAAAGGCTTGGCCGACCTCGAAAACGCCGTCATTAAGGCGCGGGACAACGTCCCGATTTACGTCAAAAACGTCGCGCGAGTTGCGCTAGGACCGGCGTTACGGCGCGGTGCGTTGGACAAGGAAGGTGCGGAGGTGGTCGGCGGCGTGGTGGTGGCGCGCTATGGTGCCAACCCTCTAGCAGCCATTGAAAGCGTCAAGGCCAAGATTGCGGAAATCGGCCCGAGCCTGCCCAAGAAAACCTTGCCCGACGGGCGAGTCAGCCAAGTGCAGGTGATCCCCTTTTATGACCGATCCGGTTTGATCGAGGAGACGCTAGGTACGCTGGAGCGCGCTCTGAGCGAGGAGGTACTGGTAACGGTGATCGTGGTGCTGGTGCTGGTGATGAATCTGCGCGGGGCCATGCTGGTCTCCGGGTTGTTGCCGCTGGCCGTGCTCGCCTGTTTCGCCGCCATGAAGGTCTTTGGCATTGACGCCAACATAGTCGCCCTCTCCGGCATTGCCATTGCCATCGGTACCATGGTCGATATGGGCATCGTCATCAGCGAGAACATCCTCAAGCACTTGGAGGATGCAGACGCAGAGGACGACCGTTTGGAAGTGGTCTTCCGCGCCACGCGCGAGGTCGGCGGAGCCGTGCTGACGGCTGTGCTCACCACAGTGGTGGGCTTTTTACCGGTCTTTGCCATGCAAGGGGCCGAGGGCAAGCTCTTCGCGCCGCTGGCCTTTACCAAGACCTTCGCGCTGTTGGCCGCTGTGTGGCTGTCGCTGACGGCCTTGCCGGCCTTGGCGCACTGTGTGTTTGGCACGCGACTGGAGCGGTGGGCACCCGGCCTGTGGGCGGTCTGTGGCCTCGGGGTGGCCCTCGCGCTGTCGTGGTGGGTTGGTCTGTTGCTGATAGCTATTGGGACGTATCACTTGCTTGCCGCTCGCGTACCGGAGCGGGTGCGCTTGTGGGTGGCGCGGGGTATGGTGGCCGCCGTGGCTGTTGGGGTCGTCGTCGTGCTAGCGGAACACTGGTTGCCCCTTGGACCGGAAAAGGGCGGCTGGCGCAATTTTATCTTCGCCGCTGGATTGATCGGCGGCCTGTTGGCGCTTTTTCGCGCCTTGCAACATGTATTCCCCCGCGTGCTCCGGTGGTGTCTGGATCACAAGGGTTTGGCCCTGCTTTTTCCCTTGTTGCTGACGCTGGCGGGCGCGTCCGCGTGGCTGGGTTTTGCCCGCGTCTTCGGTTTTGTGCCGCCCTCTTTACGCCATTCAGCGCCCTTTGCGGCCCTCGACGAGGCCCTGCCCGGATTGGGCAAAGAGTTTATGCCGCCTCTCGACGAAGGTTCGTTCCTGTGGATGCCGACGACTATGCCGCACGCCTCCATCGGCGAAGTGCTCGACGTCCTGCAGAAGCAAAACGCGGCCATTTCGCAGATACCAGAAGTGGAGTCCGCAGTGGGGAAGTTAGGACGGGCGGAGTCGCCGCTGGACCCTGCTCCGATTTCCATGATTGAGACTGTGATCAATTATCGCGCGGAGTACCTCACCGACGAGGATGGTCGCCGCCGATTGTTCGCTTTTGACGAGCATGCCACGGACCTGTTCCGCGACTCCGATGGCTCACCTTCGCCTGCTCTCGATGGTGAGCCCTACAAGGTACAGGGCCGCTATCTGCGCGACGGGGCTGGCGACCTCGTGCCCGACGACGAGGGGCGGCCTTTTCGCTTGTGGCGTCCGCCCTTGGATCCCGCGCTCAATCCGGGTCGCACGGCTTGGCCGGGGATACAGGGGCCCGACGATATATGGGCGGAAATCGCTCGGGCTGGCCAAATCCCCGGCTCTACTTCGGCACCGAAGTTGCAGCCGATTGCCGCGCGGCTCGTCATGTTGCAAAGCGGGATGCGCGCGCCCATGGGCGTTGAGATCAAAGGCCCTAGTTTGGAGGCCATCGAGCGCGCCGGCTTGGAGATAGAGCGCTTGCTCAAGAAAGTGCCCTCGGTCGAGCCGGCGACCGTCAACGCCGACCGCATCGTCGGCAAGCCCTACTTGGAGATCCACATCGACCGCGAGGCCATTGCCCGCCACGGCATCGCCCTGCAGAAGGTGCAGGACGTAATTGAGATCGCCATCGGGGGCAAGCTGGTTACTACTACGGTAGAAGGGCGCGAGCGCTATCCCGTGCGGGTGCGCTACATGCGCGAACTGCGCGATAGTGTCGAGGAACTGGTGCGCATTCTGGTGCCAGCACCGGACGGGGCGCAGATCCCCTTGGGCGAGTTGGCCGAGATTCGCTACGTGCGCGGCCCCCAGGTCATCAAGAGCGAGGATACGTTTTTGCTCGGCTACGTGCTCTTCGACAAGAAGCCAGGGTACGCGGAAGTCGATGTGGTGGAAGCGTGTCGATATTATTTGGCCAGTAAAAGGGCCAATGGCGATTTGGTGCTGGAGACCGGCGTCAGCTACACTTTCGCCGGTAGTTACGAAAACCAACTGCGAGCGCAGAAGAAGCTCAACGTGCTGCTGCCGCTCGCGCTGGCGATTATTTTCCTCATTCTCTATTTCCAGTTTGGCAACGCCGCCACGGCGCTGATGGTCTTTTCCGGGGTTGCGGTGGCTTGGGCTGGTGGATTTGCCATGCTGTGGCTCTATGGGCAGGAATGGTTTTTGGATTTTTCCGTCTTCGGCACACAGATGCGCGACCTCTTCCACGTCCGTCCGCTGAACTTGAGCGTGGCGGTGTGGGTGGGTTTTCTCGCGCTATTTGGCATTGCCTCGGACAACGGCGTGATCGTGGCGACTTATCTGCGCCAACTCTTCCGCGAGCAAAAGCCAGCGACCGTCGAAGCGATGCGCCGCGCTGCGCTCGCCGCTGGGGTGCGGCGCATTCGTCCCTGCTTGATGACGGCGGCCACCACGATTTTGGCGCTGATTCCCGTGCTGACGGCGAGTGGGCGCGGCGCAGACCTTATGTTGCCGATGGCCATTCCCACCTTCGGCGGCATGATGGCGGTGGTGCTGACCGCGCCGGTTGTACCGGTGCTCTACTGCGCGGTCGAGGAGTGGAAACTGCGGGTGACGGCTTGGCGATCGGCGGAGTAAGGCTCCTCAATCGTCGTCTTCGCGCTCGCTGAGGAGTTCGCCGCGCTGAAGCCGCTCGGTCGGAGGCTGGACGATCTGCGGAGCAACAGGTCCTCCAAGTGAGGATAATAGTGATTTGGAAAAAATTTCGGTCCGGCCGCACGCGGGCCGGACCGCCCAAACACAAAAAACGCCCCTCCCCGGCTTTTAGGATATTGACCCCGAAGGGCGGCTATGCTACGCCCCTTTCTCGGGATCAATATCCTAAAAGCCCACCCCTCTAAAAAATCCCTACACCCCTTGACCCCGCCAAGGGTTAAAGGGTTAACGAATCCTCACAAGGCGCACGCCAACGAAGTCGTCGCGGTAGTCGGGCGAGGAGTTGCTGCGATTCGCCGACCGCACATTCAGGGTGCCATTGCCGAAGTCGCCACCCCGAATGACGCGAAGGGAGCCGCGGCCAGGCCCCAAGGGCAAGGGATCAACTCGAGGCGAGCTATTATAATAGTCCGCTTCATACCAGTCCTGCACCCACTCCCACACATTCCCGTGCATATCATACAAACCCCAAGCATTCGGCAACTTCAAACCCACCGCTTTCGTATCACAACCATCGTTACAATCATACCAAGCGTAATCCGCCAGTTGGCTCTCATCGTCCCCAAAGGACCACCGAGTCGTACTCCCCGCTCGACAAGCATACTCCCACTCCGCCTCCGAAGGCAAACGATACAACGAATCACCCACCGAAGCGTTCAAACGACCAATAAATTCATGTACATCATACCACGAAACACTCTCCACCGGACGAAGGTCATTCCCCTCAAAACGACTCGGATTGCTTCCCATCACCGCCTCCCACTCCCCCTGCGTCACCTCATACTTCCCCAACCAAAATCCCTTGCTGATCTCCACCTCATGTACCGGCCCTTCATTATCCCAACGATCCTTCTCCGAACTTGGTGAACCCATCTGAAATACCCCAGGCTCAATCCACACAAATGCCATCTCTGCCCCATTGGGTAGAGAAAACGTCTTCTCAGCGCCCGTCGAGTTACCCCGACCACCGGCACCTGTAGGTGATTCATCGCCACCGCAAGCGACCAGCATTAGCAATCCCAGCAGACATACGACCAAAGACTTCATAGCTATAGCTCCTTATGGAAGAGCGGTGATGTAGCGGGTCGCCGCCATGTCGAGTGAAAGTTCGAGTTCGCCAATTTTATATGGGCTAGCCGCAAAAGATCACTTTGCTTCATAGCCGGGATTCCGACAGAATTGAGCGACTGCATCCTGCGCCGAGCCGAGTAAGCGCAATGGTACGACATTGACCTGCGCGTCGAGGGCGTACGATTTCTGGCCAGGATACACTATGACGACCCGTTCGAGCTTTAGATCGTCGAGGGCAATGCAGATGGAGCGCGTCAGGCGCGGCGCGTCCGTGCGCTTGCATTCGACGCCTAACCAGCGACCGTTCAGGCGCAACACGAGGTCTATTTCAGCCCCTTGATGTGTGCTCAAGAAAAATGCCTCCTCCGGCTGCAGCCAAGCGAGTAACTGCTCGATGACAAAACCCTCCCACGACGCGCCAAGGCTAGGATGATTCATCAACTCGCCCTCCGTCCGAATGGCGAGTAACTGGTGCAAGAGGCCGCTGTCCCGAATGAAAATCGACGATGCAAGAACCGATTTTCATGGTTGAAGCACATTCCAGAGTTCATCTATAGACACGGATCAATAGATTTCGTCGCGGCGATTCTCGGCAATCACGTACTCTGTACCACCTCCTCAATCGTCGTCTTCGCGCTCGCTGAGGAGTTCGCCGCGCTGGAGCCGCTCGGCGTTTTCCGTGGCCCAGAGGATGTTTTTCATCACCTTTTGCGCGGTGATGTAGCGGGTCGCCGCCAACAGGTGGACGCGCTTTTCCTCGGGGTCGTCGCTCAAGTCGTAGTGCCGGAACGCGGCTTCGAGCACTTGGAACATGTGCAGCTCGGCGTCTTCGCGGAGCATGATGTGGGCCAAGGCGTGGCGGAGCTTGGCGACGTCGCGTCCTTCTTCGAGGTACTGGCTGACGAGGATTTCGGCCTCGAAGACCTTTTGGAAATCGGCCAATTCGCCGAGGCGCTTGAGCATGGCCTCGCTGGAGGCGAAGTGCTCGTCGAGCTTCTGTCCGTGCCGTGGGACGCGGGCGGAGGGCATGTTGAGCCAGCGCAGGTAGGTGAGGAAAACCGCGCCGTGGAAGATGGCGCGCAACAGCTCTTTGTTGGCGGCGTAGTGGAAGGTGCAGTAGAGTGCGTGGGCGTAGGAATAAATGTTGGCCACGTCGTGCCAGTCGCCCTCGTTTTTGAGGTGGAAGCGCAGCGTGCGCAATGCGCTGGCATAGGTCATGGCGCGGCAGAGTTGGGTCGGTGGCACGCCAGCGCTCAGGGCCTCTTCGACGCGGGTGAGAATGGGTTCAAAGTCGTCGCCGAGCATGACTTGGGTGAACTCGGAGACGTCGAGGGCCGCTTCGTTGCGCTGATTGTCTTCCCAGATCTCGTCTAGGCGCGTGAAGATGTTTTCCAAGTGCGGCAAGCTGTCGGCCCAGCGCGAGGTCTCTTCGTGGCGGGTGCGGCTCACCAGATCGACGGCGATCGGGCGGAGGATTTCATGCGCGCCGACCCATTCCACGTAGTCGAGGGCCTCGAACATCTTGTTGGCAAAGTCAAGGGCGTGCCCGTCGCCGGTAAAGTAGAAATCTGTGGCCGCGGTGAAGACGAAGTCCGCGAGAGTTTCCTTGCCGCAGTCGCGGTCGTGCAGGGTGAGCAAGATGCGCTCGGCCGCGCCGTGGTGTCGCTGATCGACAAAGGTGCGAAACCAGCGCTTGAGCGTGGCCAAGTCTTGGTCGTCATTGCTGCGGGGAAAGGGGAAGCGCTGGCGGCGCGACGAGCCGGAGGTGCGCCGCGAAATCTGGGTCAAACCGTGGACGAGAAAGAGGTTTTGATCGGCTTCGGCGATGTCGTCCCACATATTCGCCGCGAGGGTTAGGATGGCGACGCCCGACGACCAGCCTTCGCTGGTTTTGTGCGCGCCGTAGTAAAGTCCCTGTTGGATAATTTCTTGCGGGGTGGCACCTGTCTGGCGGAGTGCGGCAACCGCTTTGGCGATGAGGAAGGAACTGCGGTCTTTAAGCCCTTGTTCGAGTGCTCGCTTGCCTCGGGCTACGAGCCGCAGGCGGGCCTCTTCCTTCTCGCCGGGCGGGATGCCGACCCAAGCATAGCCATCGTCGCGGACCTCCACGGGAAAGGCTTTTAGGTCGTCGCCCGAAGTCAGCAGGCAGCCGCCGGTCTTTAGGTCAAATTCCCAGTGGTGCCAGTGGCAGATTAGCACGCCGTCGCGGATGCTGCCTTTGGACATGGGGTAGCCCATGTGCGGACAGCGATTGTCAACGGCGTGGAAGGACCCTTCGTAGAGGAAGACTGCGAGGTGAATGCCGTCAATGGTAAAGGGACGGCCCTCGCCTTCGGCAAATTCGCTGGCCGGTGCGAGCCGGTGATAGACGCAGGTCGCTGGATCGACGTCAATCTGCGGCCGCACTTCGCTGAGGTCGAGACGTTGGGCGGTGGACATGAGCGTTGCCTCCTGTGGAATGGACTTTAAATATGCGCGATTTGGTGGCGAGGGGCGAGGGGCGAGGGGCTTGTGTTGACTTGCAGTGCTAAACGTGGACATGTTATGAGAAGAGCGCCATTTCGCGGCGCATAACAAGGGAAGGAGATTTTCTATGACTTTGAGGGTTTTGCTGGTAGGCGCTCTTTTTTTGGGCGGCCTAGTGGCCGAAGAGGCGACCGCACGCGGCAAGCGCGTAAGCCAGATTCCCAATGGTGCTGCGTTTAGCTGTAACGCATGCCACACGGCCGGCGGTGGTTCGCCGCGCAACGCGTTTGGCCTAGAGCTAGAAACCAATTTCCTCACCGCAGCCGGCCCAGCCGGTGACGTGATTTGGGGTCCAGAGCTGGCGGCTTTGGACTCCGACGGCGATGGAGCGTCTAATGGCGCGGAGTTGGGCGACCCCGATGGCACTTGGGTGACGGGCGATGACAATCCAGAAGGCGAGGCGTTTCACCCCGGTGATCCCGAGAGTACCCCGCCACTGCCACCGCCAGACACGGCGGTTGAGGAGACGACTTGGGGGCAGATCAAGAAAT
>JAPPEG010000102.1 GCA_028875345.1 Gemmatimonadota bacterium | reverse complement strand
TCAGGACGTGGTAGTTCTGGGCGTGGACGCCGTGGAATTTGAAGTGGCCGTCGAGGCCCTCCAGCCCGTTGATCTCCTTGTCCTCGCGCAGTTGGGGGATCAAAGGACCGCCGGACAAATCGCCATCGACGACGATCTCCAAAATGTCGTTGTGCAGATCGCGGTGGCTAAAATCCCAGTAGTCGTCATAGGCTTCGTAGAGGAAGTAGAGTCGGTTTAGCCCCTTGACCCAGCCGACGCGCACGGTGACGTCTAGATCGGTAGTATCAATCGGGCTATCGTGTACGGTGTCTTTCAACTGATCGATGCCGATGGCGTAGTCAGCAGGAACCATGTCCCAGTCGGATACATCCCCATCGACGCGGGGAATCTGATCGGCGGGGAACTGAAAAATTTTGAAGGTGGTATCCGGTCGTTCCAGTGCGGCGGCGGACAATGCCCACAGCACGCCAACGGTTAGGATCGCGCTGCACTTTTGCATCTGTCGGTTACTCCGATCAAACCCGGTTGTCATCGATATAATCCCAGTTGTAGGCTATCCCCAATCCCGGCTCCTGCGACACGTGTACGCACCCTTCGTCGTCCAAGGGATCGACAATATGATTGAGATGCGGAGGGCTCTCGTCGTAATCGCGCCCGGGCCGCAACAGACCGCGCTCGTAATAGCGGCAAGTGGCTTCGGGGGTGGCCGCAGCCAAATGCACGTGCGGGGCACCCACCCCGTGTATTTCACATTGCACACCGTAGAGCTGGCACAAATTGATGAGCTTCCAGCAGCCAGTGATGCCGCCGTAATTCACATCAATGCGCAGCATGTCGCAGGCCCCCTGCAACAGCCACTCGGCCCGCGTAAAGGGACCGCCCTTGACGTGTTCGGGGGAACAGATGGCGATAGAGGTCTGCTGCGTCAAGCGGCGATAGGCCTCCACCCGCGTCTCGACCATCGGGTGTTCCAACCAGTAGTAGTTCAACTCTTCCAATTCCCGCGCGACCCACAGCGATTCCTCCAAGGTATAGACGCCAAACGGATCGAGCATCAGCACGATATCGTCGCCCACGGCATCGCGCACGGCGCGACAAATCTCCACATCCTCCTTGGGAAATCCCGGCAGTTGCGGCGCTGGCTCCCGCGTGTGCGGATTCCAGCAGATGTTGGCGTGTACCTTGAAGGCTTTGTAACCACGCGCTACGCACTCTCGCGCCAGTTCTTCATACACCTCGGGACCACCCAAGTTCGGGTGCGTGCTGGCGTATGCTTCGACCTTGTCGCGGGTGCCGCCCAAAAGTTGGTACACGGGTATACCAGCTTTTTGCCCAGCCAGATCCCACAGCGCACAATCGACAACGCCGAGTTCGTGTTCGGCGAGGCTGTGGCCAAACGTGGACATCTGATCCATCCAATGCCATAGCTTCTCGCGGTTGAGGGGATCCTCACCGACTAGAAGGTTTTTGACGGCACCTTCCATGGTCGCCTTGTTGCCGCCCAACATGTGCCCGGTGACGCCCTCGTCGGTGGAAATTCTGGTGATCGCACTAGTGCCTTCCACTTCCTCGTTGTCAATCCACACGCCATAGCCCCAGCGCGAGCTAGCACTCCGGCCGCGGTGTTTGGTGCGAAAATGAATGACTTCGACATCGGTGATTTTCATATAGACCTCCTAGGTAGCTATCTATGGAAAGAATGTGGTTACTGGGGTAAGACTGCTTCGAGGTGGTCTTCGTAAACGACGATCCTATCTTCGTAGTCCCGCCGCAGCCCCATCAAAAACGCATCCGCCAAGCGGCTTTCCTCGGCGCGCTTCAACAGCGCCCGTGCCCGTTTCGCCGCGGTGTCGAAAGGCTCGGGAGCACTGCCAAAATTCGACTTCAGCACCTTGAACACCGAATAGTACTCACCGCCCCGAGGCATGGCCTCCGGTCCGACCACTTGGGCGGCCTGTGCCGTCACCGCTAGCGGGCCGTACAACCGACCGACCTCGACACTGCGCACCACGTCGATCAATTCTGGATAAAAGGATTGTTCAAAGGCGTGGATGTGGAATGTGCCCTGCGCACCCTTGCCTGCCGTCCGTAAGGTGTATTCGTCGGCGAGTGCCCCCATATCCTCACCCGCCTCGATTCTCGACTTGATCTCCACGGCCTCTTCCCGGGTTTGCACCATGATCTCCTGCAGCGTGACCTCCTCCGGTGCCGTGAATAACTCGGGCCGCTCGTCGTATAATTTCCTGACCGCCTCCGGCTCGATCTCGACCTGGTCCTTGACCGCCGTCTGCCTAAGTGCCAACAGCAACAGCGCGTCTTTGCGGCGCTCATACCAGCGCACAATCTGCTCTTCGCGATCAATCCCCCTTTCATAGGCCACGTGCAGGAACAAGGTGCGGGGCAGCAACACGTCCTCGGCAAACCAACGCACCGACTCGGCAATGTCGCCTGAAAAGCCCATCTTCAACTCTTCGGCGTAATCCCAGAAATCGCCCACCGTGACGCTGCCACCGCGAAATTGAAAGAGCCCCGCTGCACGCTCTGCCTCGGCGTACTCTCTGCGCCCTGCCGCGACCCATTGCTGTAACTGGTGCAAGGTCTCGGCGTTGGCCTGCAAGTCAATGTCAGCTCGCAGTTGCGCCAAGAATGTCTCTATCAGCGCGGTCGTCTTTTCCTCTCGCAGCTTGGCCTCCAGTTCGTTGCTCGCGGTGGCAAAACTCACGGGCCGGGCGTGCATGACTTGATAGATCCCGAACTGGTCATTGGGCAGGCGAATCGGCTCGGAGTACTCGCCGACCGCAAGCGCGTTTATGTATTCTTGCAGATAGACCGGGATGCGTTTGGGGGGCAGGTAGCCGTCCAGTTCCCCACCTTGTGGTGCCGTCGATTTGTGCTGAGATCGGCTGTGCGCCAGTTCGGCAAAATCCCGGCCGTCGGCAAGGCTTTGCCCGATCTCCTCGGCTTCTGCCTGGGTGTCGACGATGATCAGGCGCAGCTTGACCTCGCGCTCCTTGTCCGCAGCCTCGTAAGCCACCCGCAACTCCTGCTCATCGACGTGGACTTTGGCGAGAAATTCGCGCTCGAACAACAGGCTCAATATCCGCTCGGCTTTTTCCCGCTGTAGCTTCTGCGCCACCTCCGGCGCCTCGTCGAGTCCCCTTTTGATCGCTTCTTGGAGGAAAATCTCCTTGTCGATGACTGTCTGTAAATAGTCGCGGTAGCCGTCTAAGCCGGACTTCTTCGTCTTTAGCTGCGCTGGCAAGCGCTGTTCAAAGTCGATCAGTTGGGAGGCTGTTATCCGGCGGTCTCCCACTTCGGCCAAAACGGGGTCTTCCAGTTCCTCGGCATCTTTTGCACAGCCCACAAGTGCTAGGAGAATTCCACTACAAACCAAGGACAGGTACGCTTTCATAGACTTAGTAAACTCACAATTTTTAGGTGGAATAGATTAAACTGCGACACGGCGACCAGCAGGCGCTAGCGGACGCTGCCATATACCGTCACGAAGGAGAGAGCGCCCGTCTCCCGAGCACTTGGCTGTTCAAAACGCTCCAGATAGCGTCTGCTCACCCTTATCCCCATCAGGGTTTGCAGAGTATAGCCCAGATACGGCTTGTCGATGGAAAACTGCACGGCGAGCGAAGTTTCGTTGAAATCCCCGGTCATATCCCCGACGCGCAAACCAGCAGCGGCCGTCTCGTCCTGTATAAAATCGCGGAAGATCAGATGCTCGACGCCTAACTGCAGCGATACGTGGTTCAAAAAGGAACGCCGCAGTAAGAGCGAGGAGATCCCGCTCCAGTCTTGGCGCTCGGCCGTCGAGGCGCTGGTTAGGCGGCTGATATTGTAGGGCGTGTCGTCCATGAAGAGTTCGTGTTTGAAGCGCGGTTGCACCGTCAGTCGGCCCAGCGAGAACTGGTAATCTATGCGGTTGATCAGCCCCAGTCGCCGCGTGTTGCGGGCGATCTTGCGGCCAGCCCGGTCGCGGGCATTGGCGTCGCGCTGCCGAATGAATTCGTGGATGAACTTGCCTTCGCTATTGATGCCCTTGTAGGTCTTGCCGGTGAAACCAGCCCACAGCCGATTGACGACGGCGTCGCGCATTGCCAGCGGATCCATGACCGGCTGCATCGACCCCGGCGAATCCAGCGGCCGGCCTAGCTCGGGCCGGGCCGTCACCCACTGAACTACGTCATCGGCGATATCGTCCTGCACCGACTTGAACATGTTGTAAAAGGCAACATTTCCCACCGTCGGGAAATTGCGCTCATAGGCCAACAAAGCGTAGCGAGTCAGATTCTTTGCGCCAGTGGACAAGCGCTGCACTTGCTCCTGCCCCGCCATCCACTTCAACTCCGGCGTCAGCCACGCCCCCAAGTAGGCGTTGTACCCGCGCCGGTCGCGCTTATAGGGATAATCCGGCTCGTCGTCGTTTTCAAAGCGCTCTCCCCAACCATTGTTGTTCAAGTCGATGGCGAAGACAAATTCCGGCCGATCGACGTAGTGGCGCAGGAACTGCTCTTCGTAGTCGGGCATGAAATTGGGGCGCACTGGCGTGTTATTCTGGTTGAAATCAGAAATAAAGTCGTTGTTTTCGTCGAGACCGGGGAACACCGCTCCGTCGGCTAGCCCCTCCTTGTCGCGCCGCTGGTCGAGGCGGATGTCGTTGTCGTCGTTGTCATCGACCAAGTCGTAGAGAAATTCCGACCGCGCCTCTTCGTCGTCGCTGTAATTGATCCGTCCGCCCTGATCGACGAGAAACGACGTGGTGTTGTACTCGGCATCCATGCTAAACGCCTCGCCGAACAAGAAGAAGGGGTAGAATTCTCTGGCGACGTTGACCATCCAACCCGTGGCCGACTCATCCCCCAACACGCCGGACGCACTGTGGTGCGTCTGCCGAGCGATGTTGGGGTACTGCCGGAACTGGTGGTTGACATTGTACTCGCCGTACATCCGAAAACCCGCCCAATCGCTGACCTCGAAGCTAAAGCCGAAGACCTGGGTCGCCGTCGGCAGGCCGTAGTCGAAGACAACCCATCGCTGATTGGAATTGTCTTGGACATTGCCGTCTGCTCGCACCACGTTTAAAAACTTGGACTGAGCCCCCAAAGGTTCGTTGTCGGTCTGGACATCCGAGGTGACATCGATCCGGTAGTCGTTGTTGAGCAGGAAGCGGAACTTCACCGCAGTGATATTGTTGACCAAGTCGGCATCGTCGATGATGTCTTCCAGCGCCATCACTGCTGAGTCTTCCGAAGAGAAATTGTACCGATAGGTAATCTCGCCCTCGCTGCCAACTCCTTCGGCAACGGGAAAGCCATTGCGCGTGGTTCCCCCCTCCACCTGCGGCAAAAAGCCAAGCTGACTGCCTACCAGCACGGTGTCGCGGCCACCGATCTGAGTATGCACCTCAATATCTTGGTTGAAAACCGTAGGGCCGCCCACGCCGTCCTCGGGTGAGTCGTCCGTTATGCGGACGATGATCCAGTTGATGCGATTTTCCAGTTGGCCGTTAGTCAGCTTGCCCTTGAAGGGATTGCCGCCGCGGTCGGATTGCGATCGGTCGTTGTGGGCGTTGACAAAGGTCGCGCCCAAGCGCAGGGCGTCGAGAACCTTCCACTCGCTTCGGAGGCCGAGCAGGTTGGTAAAGTTCTCGGTGACGATGGGGACGCGCACGCCCGGGGCGATCTGATGCACCGGCAAACTGATCCGCGACATCAGCACGGTAGCGGCCAAGCGGTCGGCAGCATAGTCGAACTGCACCCCGTTGAAGCGAGTTTTGCGGAACGTCATCGGCGTTAGCGTGGTGTTGATCAGGTCGCCGATGGTCACCCCCAAATAGTGCTGGCCCTTGGTATCGGTGGCGATGAGCAGGTTGCTGAACCACGAATCATAGCGCCCGGACGGCTTGAGCAGGCCCGAGCCTCCCGAGCTAGTCGGCTGCCGCTGCCGCCAGTCGTACACCAGCCAACCCTTGGTCAAGTAGCGCCCGTACAGATCGTAGAAATAGTCGCCTTCCTGCCCAGGAGAAAAGTAGCGCCGGTAGGGATCCCTGGCGTAATTGGTGTACTCCCACTGCCAGCGGTATTCGGAGACGATTTCCTGCGGCATGTACCAGCGCTTCAACGCGGGCACGAACGCCGCCTGCTGCATGAGTGGGCCGGAGGCATAATAGGAAACCCGGTCCTCCTCGTTGGTCCCCAAGCGGTTGCCGTAATCGGGCTGGGCACTCGCCGGCACCAGCCCGGCCAGCAAGCAAATCGCTGCCCACCGCATGCGCGTCCCCATTATTGGATTGCGTCGCGTCATTCTACACCGGCGTACACCGAGATAAAACTAGTGCCAAAGGAGCGGCTCTCGCTCTGCTTCACAAGGCCATCAGCACTCAACACCACGGCCTCGTCCCACCGCTTGGTATAGCTAACGCCAAACTGAGTGGTGAGCTTGTAGCCGAGGTAGTGTCCGAGGGTCGTCCACTGCACGGCCAAGACCAAGTTGCGGAAATCGCCCGTGTCTTGAGTCGGGCCGTCGTCCAGCAAGGCGTTCTCGTCCAAGACCAGTTCGCGGAAAACCGAATACTCCACTCCGCTTTCGAGGAAGGAGTTGTTCAACACCGGCAGCCGCGCCTGCAAAATGCCGATCCCCATCCACTCCTTGCGGTCGGAATCGGCCTGCAAAAAGGCCGTCTGATTGAGGTATTCGCTTTTCACCTTGGGTTGCAGCACGAACTGGCCAATCTTGCGGGTGTAATCCGCCTTATTGATCAAACCCAGAAACTGCGAGCTTTCATTGAGAATAGGAGCATCGCCGCTTTTGAACGCCTCACCGCGCTGGCTGAAGAGGCTGTATTTAAATTTGTTGATCACGTTCAGCTTTTTGACCGGTTCGTAATCGAACTGCACGTAGCTGTCATTAACCCAAGTGTCTCTGGCCGGCAGGATGTCCTCGACAAGAGCTAGCGAGACCGTCTGCAGGTATAGCGTCGGCTCGCGGCGAACGTCGGGGATATTGTCCGCGACCTTTTTCAGCGAATTGAAAAACCGCAAGCGGCCCCATTGCGGATGGTCGCGGTCATACGTGAAAACGCCGTAGGTCGCGTGGCTGCGGCGGTTGGAGGAGATCTCGTCCTCGCGCAGCCGCCCCACCGTCAATCGCGCCTCCGGCGTCAGGTGTTGGCCGACATAGACATTGTAGCCCCGGTGATTCCGGCGATAGGGGTAGTCGGGCAAGTCGTCGTTTTCAAACCGATCGATCCAGTTGTTGTTGTTGAGGTCGATGCCAAAGAGGAATTCGGGCCGATCAACGTTGTAGCGAAAAAATGGCTCCTCGTAATCCGGGATGCGATTACTCAGCGAGATATTGTCGTTTTGGTTGAAGTCCGAGACGAAGTCGTTGTTTTCGTCCCAACCAGGGAAGACGATCGCATCGGGGCCGCCCTGCCCCCAGCGGCTCCAATCGGGCGTGCGGTCTTGGTCGTCGTTGTCATCGACAAACTCATACATTGAGGTGCGTGTGTCGTCGTAGTACACGTTGCCGCCTGAATCGACGATAAACGCCGTCGTCGAGTAGTCGGGGTCCATGCTGAAGGCCTCGCCGAACAAGAAGAACGGATAGGCCTGCTTGGAAACGTTGATCATCCAAGCCGCGGCGTCGCGGGCGTGGGTGCGCAGGTTGCGATCCGCGTTGGCGAGCGTGAGGTTGGGGTACTGGGTATAATCGCGATTAATGTCGTACTCAGCATAGGCGTCAAAGCCCATCAATTGCAACACTTCCATGGTAAATCCAAACACCATGTTGGCCGATGGCAGTCCGTAGTCAAAGACCACGCGCTGTTGGTTTGAATTATCCGTCACATTGCCGGCGGCGCTGCGGACATCGAACAACACGGCACCCGCTTGCGCCAAATCCAAACCCGTAAGCGGCGGGCTAGGCAAGCTACCGCGTCCAATCTGGCGATCCGACCACACCTGGATCTTGTAGTCGTTGGCCACCACGAGATCGAACTGGATATCGACGATCTCCGTCGGCCGCGGGCCAATGTACGCCAAGTCAGTGAAGTCGTAGTTGATAACGATTTGTTCCTCGCCGTCGGCGGCCAAAAAACCCTCCCGGGGGAAGCCGCCGGTAATCACCGGCCATTTGGTCGGATCGGCTACCACCTCCCGCAAGCGGAATTTCGTGCGCTTCTTGGTGTCAAAATCCTCGGCAGTAATGATGATGTCGTGGGCAAACAACGCGGCACCGCCCTGGCCGTCTTCTGGGGAATCGTCGCTCAGCACCACAGCGAGGACCCGAATCGGGTCGCTGCCTTGCCCGGCCCCCAAGGTGCCGATGAACGGGTTGCGTTCAAACGCCTCGGCCAGCGTCTGCGAATGGTGGGCATTGACCATAGTCGCGCCGACCTTGACAAAATCCCCCACCTGCACCGTCGCCCGCCCCCCCATCATATTGGTCGCGTTGGTCGAGACGTTGGGCTGGCGCTCGGGGGTGGTGCCGAGGATCGCCTCGCTGGCGCGGGAGAACAACAGCGTCGCCTCGTATTTGTCCGCAGCAAAGTCCATCTGAATGCCGTTGAAACGCGGCTTCGAAAAGGTCAGTGGGGTCAGGGCGGTGCGGATGCGCTCGCCAATGGTTATCGCTAGGTAGTACTGATCGCGCGAATCAGCAGAGACCGTAACGGCGTTGAACCACGAATTGAACCTAGGATCTTTGTATATCGACGAACCAAATTGGCCCGGTTGCGTCTGGTTCCAGTCGAAAACCAGCCAGCCCCAAGTCTGGTAGTTCCCGTACAGGTCGTAAAACGGCCCGCCCTGGCGGTTGGTGTTGACGTAGCGCTGGTATAAGTCTCTGGCGTAATTCGAGTACTCCCACTGGCGAAAGCCGTAATCGACGTATAGCTCCTGCGGCACGTACCATTTCTTGAGCGCCGGATCGAGCGCATCGAAGAGGACGCCCGGACCGCGCGGCTCAAAGGTGAGTTGGGCACCGCGCTGGGTCCCGAAACGACGGTCCGGCGACTGGCCGATTGCCTCGGTCGCTGGCAATACCAGTGCAAAGAGGACCAGCCACGCGGGTATCCCCCTAGTTCTGCCCATCAAATTCCTCCGTTGGAAAACAACTACACAACTCGATCCCTTTGTCTGACAAAAACATCGCGGGCTAATAAACCATCTCGACGATACCCACGACCGCTTCCTGTTTGGCATCGGTGGCCAAATCGACACGGAAGAGGTAGATACCCGGAGGCATCTGTTGTCCGGCAGCATTCGTGCCGTCCCACTGCGCGGAGAAACTCCCGCCTCCCTGCTCGCCCGCAAAGAGCGTGCGGACGCGGTGTCCGGCTAGATCGAACACGCGCACAGTAAGTGGTGCGGCATCGACCAACCGCACTAGATCGCAGTGTATCCACGTCTCATCATTGATCCCATCTCCGTTGGGACTGAAGATGCGCGGTTGGGCCGCAACGTTGATCATGAGGCGGCCACCCGCCAACGGCACTCTTACCGCTAAGTCGTTCGGATCGGCAGCCCCAATAGGTATTAAATCGTCGTCCGCCGCCCCTAAATCGGCCGCATTGCCGCCGATAACCCGCTGACCGAGGTCGTCGGTAGCACTGTTCCAAGCCGTGCCGGTAAAAGTCGTGCCAAACCTCAGCACGCGGCACTTGAAGCGGATTTTGAGCAGCGCCGCGCGGCCCGCAGCCAAATCGCTTTCCGTGATTGCGGGAAAGCGCACCCGCAGGTGCCGCTCGGTCACTGATTCCACGGCAAAGAGGCCGCTGTCGTCCTGGACCGGCAGATTGGTCAAGTCAACACCCGTGAAATCCGCCGTTTGCACCTGACCGTCGGCATGCACCACCTCAATGGTCTCGACCTCTTCAGAGCGCACGGGCGTGGCGATCTCGAACACATCGAATCCCAAATCCACGCCTTGGCGCATCTTGGTCGGCAGGACGGCATACGTAAACGATACCGGCACGCCCAACTCGACTTGGCGCGGGACGACCTCGCTGATGATCCGCTCCGTCAGCGGTGGATTGGATACCGTAAAAGCGAGCGCACCCAACGCCCGGGAGGATTCCAAGTCTTGGCTGTTGAATTCGGCCTTCAACTGGAAATAGCGGCGGGGGCCGGGCGAGAGGATGGGTACGCCCAACTCATCGTCGCCGATGTTTGAGGCGTTTATAGCGCCCGCAGTTAGCTTATACGGCGGCGACCAGCGACTCCAAGCGACTAAGTCGTCGCGCACGTCGCCCTTATCCGCACTTCTCAAATCATCGTACTCGTCCTGCGTCAACGCCACCTGATTGCGCTCGTCGATAGGCAGGGCGTTAAAGAGGTCGAGGGCTTCTTCAACATCGTCAATCGCGTCCAAGTCAACCGCATCGCCTGTCGCGGTGGTGGCGACCGCTCCTTCCCGCCACGGCACCTCTTCCCCAGTGCCTGGATGCAGGCGAGTAAATTCCAACGGCGTGTCGTCCCAGCCGCTGCGCGAACTGATCAGCAAGCGCGACAGGCGCTCGGACCCGAAGTGCTCCTCCTCCCAGCGAATGCGTCCCCACAGCGCCAATTCCTCGCCAAAATCGAAGATGTTGGAAAGGTAGTCGGCGCGAGGCACAAACCCGGACCCAAACACGCGGAATTCCGCAACCTCAAACCCCACAGTGGTCTGCGATTTCAAGCGGATATAGCGGACGTATTGCGGCGGAATGGTCAATTCGACGACCGGCTCTTCGTTTTCCGTCTCCAGTTCGACGGTGGTCAGCACCGGCTGATTGGCCACCTGCGTTTCTTCGCTGCCGTCGTTGAGCAGCAGTTCAAAGCCGCGCAGGAAATCGTTCTGGAATGGGAAATCAGGAGCGAGAAAATCGGGGTGTGCGTTGCGGGGGAAAAACTGGATTCGCTCGACGCCGAACCGCGCGCCGAGATCGAAGTCCATGATGACTCCGAGCGAGTTGACTTGGCTCCCCCCGCGAGCCGTCTTGCGCTCAAAGGCGGTCGTGGGATCGTCGTCGATCATAAAAATTAGCTGGTCTTTTATGACCTGCGACAAAATAGTCGGCGCGCCAAGGCGACCACCGCGGTCGAGGAGACCCAAGGCTATATTTACGGTCTCATCCGCCTGTTGCGGCGACAGCCAACCCACTCGGCCGCTGGCGTCAAATTCGAGCACATTGCCCGGGGTGTTGTTAACCTCGACCTCAGTCGGACCGGTTTGTATCAAAGCCGCGATCGCGCCGCCACCGCTTTCCCACGTTAAACCGTCCTCGCCACCCATGACAATCGTGCGGCGCTCCGCCCCTAGATTCTGCACCGCTAACAATACCAGCACCAGCGCCTTCGCGCGCGGATACAACACAGCCGACTCTCTTCCTATATGGTCAATACGCCACATGCAGCAGGCGCTGAACTCCCGTTTGCCGCACGTCGCGATCCGAATCCGCATCGACGTCGATGCGCAAAATGTAAATTCCGGGCGGCACCAGTTGCCCCTGCTCGTCATCGGCCGCCCAGTCGAGCACGTATTTCCCGGCCACTAAGGACTTCTGGGTATCGAGACGGCGCACTAGCCGACCGCCTAAGTCGTAAATCCGCACGTTGACGGGACGCGTACCACTCAACCGACGCACAGTAAAATCAATAGTTAGCGCGTCGTTGACCCCGTCGCCGTTAGGCGTCACTACCTCCGGCTGAATGCCTAGGTCGCCGAGCACGTTGTTGTCCTGCACCGAAGCGAGAATTTGCAGCCCCTGACTCTGGGCCAGTTCGGTCACGTCCGCCGGGTCAACCTGTTGCCACGAGTTTGCCAACGACGAATTACCCAGCGCCGCTTGGAGCACTGCCCCCGGGGAAAACAGGGCCGTCGTAAACTGCACTTCAACTAGATCAACCTGTCCGCCCTGATTTATCAGCCGGTCTAGGCGCAACCAGAGCGAATCGGAGCGAGTCTCCATCACTTGCACATCGGCCAGCTCTTCGGCTTGGCCGCTTTCCCACTGCGCCGAGCTGCCCAAGCGCAGCGCGCCGAATTCGAGCGACATATCTGGCGGCGTGCGCACCAATATCTCGTCAAAGCCCAAGTCCTGCGACGAGAAGGTCGGCTTGACGAATAGTGACACCTCCTGCGGCGCACCCAAGCGCTCAAAGATCCCAATATCCAGTTCGCCTTGCAGTTGTTTCGCCACCGGCGGATTGAAATTCAAGCGGATGGAGTGCAGGCTGGCGGCGTGCATGGGTTCGGTGGTCGTCAACCGAGCGCGCAAGGTCAGATATTGGCGCGGGCTAGGCGAGGCAATCGGGTCGCCGGAATGCGCGTAGGGCGCACTCCAGTTGCTCCAGTCGGAGCCAGCCACCTGCAGAGTGTCGATCCGGCCCTTTTTGAAAAAACCTAGCTTCGCGTATTTGCCCTCCGAGACTTCCACACCACCGCTGTCGTAGTACCGATACGCCTCGGAGACCTCATCGCCAGTACGGGTCTGGATTTGCACGGACGTGCCCGGAGGCGTATCCGCCTCCCATTCGATCGACACTAGGTTCTTGGCCCCCTGCAACGGGATCAACCCCGACTCCAGTTCCACCTCGGGATGGTGCCCTTCGCCGTAGATCTGCACTTCGCGGACGCGCGCTTTATTCCCCTCTCGGCCCGACTCGCTGCTGGCAAAGGGATAGGCTATGCGCACAAAGCGAGCCGGCGTCGGCTCAAAGGTGTTGACTTCATACGCCGTGCCTAGGCCGCGGACCTGTGCGGGCACGATCCACAGCCGACCGCCGCCAGGAGCGGGAGTGCCGTCCGAAGTCTGGATTGCGTAGCGGTGAAAACTAGCTCCAGCCAACCGGCCGCCAGCAACGCTGAGGCTGTACCATAGCTGTACGGTGTCGAGCCAGTAGGAAGCGCCTAGGTCGAACTCCAGAAAGCGCTCGCCGAATTCCACGTTCCCCGTCTGAAAGGCTTTGAGATTAAAGGTTAGATAGGTGCCTTCCCCATCTACTAGATTGCCCACAGACCCATCGTGGGAACTCTCGGCGCTGCCGTTGCGGTCTAAGATCATGCCCTGCGAAATGTTCTTGCCCAACTCATAGACGACCAACTCGGCCAAGCGCGGCCGCTCCCGCCGGTAATAGCGCACCGGGCCGCGCAGTTGCGAGTCAATCGCCTCGTAGATCGCCGCCTCGACCTCCACTTCCCCCTCCCCCACTTGCTTGTAGAAGACCACGTCTCCCTTGTCGCGGCTTGCCAACGCCTCGTATTCTTCCGCCGACACTTCGACGGCGCGTGCGCCATCGCTTTCGGTGATCACGACTTGCACGAAGCGCACCATATCGCCCGCAAAATCCACGCCGGGAGTGGGGTTGATCAGCTCTCCTCGACTGAGGTCGAACTCGAACTCGCGCTGGTTTTTGTTGTCGCTTGGAGTGCGATACACCAAGTGCATGGGCACCTTACCCGCGATCTTGTTGCCCTGATCGGCGTTGTCAGCCGTCAGCACCACAAACTGCAAAAAGGGATCGCCCTGCCCTTCGGGCACGAATTGCAACCCGACTCGCGTGGCATTGATCAATCGTCCCATATCGACCTGGATCCACCAGTCCCGCAATGGGCTGTCGGGGTCTGGCTCCCAATAGGTCGTTTCGTCGCCGTCGAAGAGGTTGGCAACCGCCGCCTTGTTGGTACCGGCTTCGATCGCATCGAGGATAGTCGCGTTATCGGCGATGCGTTGCAGGTGTTGGACAATGTCCGTTACGGCGTTGTGGTCTTTGGGCACGAAAGCTGGAACAACCTCCCCCCTAGCGGAGACATCCAGCGTCCCCTCGACAAAGGCCCAATTACTCCAGTGGCGTTGGGTATTTACAACGACGTGGTCGGAACGCAAGGCGTGATTCTGCGCCCCAACCAACCCCCACAACCCAAGCCCCAAACCCAGCGCTAGTGTACACTTCCTGCTGACCATAACTCAATCTCCTGAACTAGCCGATTTCAATAGGCCACTGAGCGCTACTAATTCGCAATTCCCAATTCGTAATTCATAATTGTCTCAATAGGCGACCGCTACGACCCCTGCGCGCTGCCGCCGCCCCTCTTCGGTCTCTATCTCGACGCGGCAGATGTAAACACCGGGGGCCACCTGCTGCCCGTGCTCATCCAAACCGTCCCATTGCCGCCGGTGGCGACCGGCCGTGTCGAGACCATTGTACACTTCGCGCACCAACCCGCCAGCCAAGTCCCGCACCTCCACCACCACCGGAGTCGGTGCCACCAGTTTGAGCAAGTCATAGGCAATGTCCAACCCGTCGTTGACGCCGTCGCCATTGGGCGTAAAAACGCCCCCGGCCAAATCGAGCGCGCCGAGGACTCTCGGACCTAGCGCAAGGGCCTGCACCGAAAGGGTATTTCCGTCCCTGAGCGCCGTGGCGTCGCCGGGCTGCACCGGCTGCCAAATTTCCTGTGGGGTTTCGCTGTCGAACACGCGACCGGCAAAGATCGCTCCATAGCGAAAAATCTCGGCGCTGAAATCCACCTCCAGCACCTCTTCAGTGCGGTCCACGTTTAATCTCGGTACGCCCACCACCAACCGTTCAGCCCCTTCTTCGACTCGCTCAAAAGTTACCTCTTGTCCCCCGATCCGTACGCCATCGATACTCACCAGCCGCCCGCCTTGGGCCGAGATTTCCAAATGATCGAATCCCGGGTCGTCGAGTCCGATGGTAGGCCGAACGGCGTAGGTGAACTGTGTCACTTGGGCCGTCTCTACCTGATAGGGATCGATTTCTCCCACCAGCGTCGTGACCGCCGGCGGGGACGCAGTGAACTCCACGTAATTCATCCGGCTGCCCGCGGCGATGTTCGATTCAAAATCCAACTCAAACTGGACAAAGCTCCGGGGCTTCGTCGCCGACCAGAGCGTCCCAACACTGTCGCCAAAATCGTAGGTCTTCGACCAGAAATCCCAATTTGCCGCGTCGCGGGTGATCTTGCCGCGCTCGGAGATTTCCAAACGCCCGTACGTGCGCAAAGTCAGCGGCTTGCCCTTGGCGTCGTAGTTGACCTGCTCGTCGCCCCGAAAGGTATAGCGCCAGTATATGTTGGGATCTACATCGCTGCCGCTCCGACTGCGGATGTTGACCGCGGCCTCAGCGTCCTTGCTTCCCGACCAGCGCAACTCGCCCAGAGAGACCTCTTTGCCGAGATCGAGGATGTTGGAAAGATACGAGGCGTTGGGCACATAGCCGGGCGCAAAGATCTCAAACTCGGCGATCTCCCAGTCCCGGGTCGGCTGCGAAGGAACGAACAGCACCACGCGGCGGATGTATTCGCCGGTGAGCTCCACTTCTACGGTAGAGCGGGTGTTTTCCTTGACCTCCAACAGCGCGTTGAAATACATGTCTTTGCGATTGTAGATGTCGCGGTGGGCTCTGTTGATGAAACCCAAACAGTTGTCCGTCCTCCCGGCAGTGCAGAGATCCACGCTGCTGATCCCCGCTTCTTCAATCGTCAGCGTATTGGTCCAGATGTGGAAGAGTTCGATGTAATTGTCTTCGTTGCCAGCGCGCGAGAAAAAGCGAATTCGATCTACCGCAAACAAGCCGCCCAGGTCGAACAATAGGGTTTTGCCGAACCGCAAGTCATCCCCCACATTCACCCGATTGGAACCCTTCTCCTCGAAATAGGCTGTCGAGGGATCGCCGTCATGTACCAAGTTGGTGTCATCGGTTTCGATCCACGCTTGAAAGCCCTGGGTATGTAGATAGCCGCCGCGATCCTTGACCGTCGTCGCGATATTGACATCCGCGGGGAAGAACAAGGGAATAATACCGTCGGGCGCAATCGTCAGGGATTCGCTTGTTCCCTGCAAGTCGGGATCGAGTTCGGCCCAGCTAAATTGGACGAATTCAGCTTGTCCGCTGGCCACTTCGGGCGGCAGTGGCAAGCCCTCACCGCCCAGCCGATAGACGGTCAGTCCCGCAACCGGCATGCCACTCGCGGCCAACAAGAGCGCGGCGCAGAATACTCTGAATGCGACCATGACTGCATCTCCCATAGGGAAGACAGAAATCTGAAGGGGAGATGCACGAGACACCTCCCCTTCAGAGCCTACAGTTTACTGACAGTTTAGGAACGAGAAGCGAACTACTGGATATAGGCCGCCTTGATGCGTCCCCAACTCTCTTCTTCTACTGCGGTTTCAATGCTGCTGAAATCCACGCGCGGATCGATCGGGGCCAGCAGGAAGTCCGAGCAGTTGACGCAGTCGAACCACATCTGGATGTTGGGGTTGATGCCCCAGCCGCCGTCACTGGCACCGCCATTGTCCTCTTCGGCCGAGTCCATGTCGTGGACGACCCAACCGAGACCCATGGTATTGCCTTCGGTGAAGGTGTGAATCTGGCTATCGTCGGGACCGATCCAGTGGAAGTCGTCCCAAGCGACCGTCATCACCTCGATGCGCGCCGTAACCTCGCCCGAGTTGACTTCGCCGTCTAGCTGGAAACCGTAATCGCCCCACGGGGGAACGTCGTGCCATGTTGACTTGCTGTTGAAGAACCACTTCCAGCCGACGGCCCGATTGGCGTCGGGCATGTCGGGCCAGCAGTAGTGGGCGTTCTGGGCAAAACGGCCCTGGTTGCGCTGGCGCTCGTCGTCGTCGTCGTAATCGTCGGGAAGGGCAAAGTGCCGGTCACCACCGTGGTCGGCGTCGATCATAATTTCCCAGCTATCATCGCCAGCAGCGACCGCGCCGATACCATTGCGATCCCAGTAGTTATCGAAGCGCTCCATCATAAGATAGAGGCGGTTGGTTCCCGCACTCCAAGAGCCCACCACCCGAAACGACAAATTGCTCTCGTCGTTTTCGTGGCCCAAGCCGAGATAGTACTCGAAGTGTGACTCAAAGGGAACGTAATAATCCTCGGGGACGATGTCCCATTCAGAGAGGTCGCCGTCCAAGGTCGGTTCCAAGCCAGCGGGCCACTGGAAAAGCGTACCGGAGTCGATGCCGGGAATCGGCACGTGAGCCGATACCGCGCCAGCCTGCAGCATGATGCCGAGGGCCAAAATACTCGCGATGCTCAAAATCTTCTTCATAATGCAATTCACCTCATGGGTTTGTGGTTTGAATATTCGTCAAAAAAACGAAAAGTGAGCTTCTAATGCCTAAAACGGCCTCTCTTTACCTCCTTTCAACAGCTCTTAATAGTTGCTAAATATCGGCATAATATATAATAAAGAGGCCAGCAAAAGACAACTACCGCTAGGGGTTCGAGCGCTCGCGGCTATTTTTCGCCTTACTCGTCCAAATACCAAGTCTCTGGATAGTACGGCCACGTCCAGCGCGAATCCCAACCCCAATAGCCCTGGGGCGGCACATTGCGCAGCTTGCGGCTGACTACGACCGGATGCGGTCCCAAGCCAATAACGCCGAGTGCCCACAGGTTCTCGGCTTGGCTGCGGAGGATCTTCTTGCCCATCGCAATGCGTTCGTCCTCGTCCGTAGTGCGGCGCAGTATCTCCCACCAGCCAATCAGTTCCTTGATCTGCGCCGGCGGCTCCCACCCGAGTGCGCCGTCGGAAAAGTACCACCGCGTCCACTTAGACCACTGGCTCTGCTCCCAGCCGCCATTGGTCGGCACGTACCAATAAGGCTCAATGGGAAAGAGGATATCCGCGTTGCGGTCGGCGTGCCAGATAGTCATGTCCATCAAGCCCGCCCTAGCGCGGATCCGCTGCAACGTGCCGCTGATCTGTTTGAGATTGACGCTTATCCCCACCTCGCGCCAGTAAGCCGAGACCAAGTCTAGGGTAACCTGCTTGGGTGTCTCGCCGATCATGTACTCCAAGGTGATTTGCAATGGCTCGCCGTCGAACCGCTCGCGCTGGCCGTCTCCGTCGCGATCGACAAGTCCCATCTCGTCGAATAGGGCCCGAGCACGCGCCGGGTCAAACTCCGCCCACGCCGTGGCAAATTCTGGCTCGAAGTAGCGACTCGCAGACACCACCGTCAATTGGCGCGGCACCCCGTAGCCGAAGTAAACGATGTCGTTAATTTCCTCTCGATTGATGGCCAGCGACATCGCCCGCCGGAAGCGCACGTCCTGGAAAATCCGCCGCAGTCCCTCGTCGGGATGATTCAAATTGAACTGCAACACCACGTCCGATCCGTACGGCCGCGGCCAGACGTACGTGGAAAAGCCGTTGTGCTGTTCAAAGCGTTTAAACAGCGGAATGTCAGCCGTCATAAATTGCCGCCCGGCAAAGTCAACCTGTCCAGTCGAGGCTTTGGCCGCCATAATCTCGGGGCTATCGACCCGCTGCACCTCCAGATAGTCGATGTAGGGCAATTGGTTGCCTTCAGGATCCACCTTGAAATAGTAGGGATTGCGGCGCAGCAGGGCGCGCGTCGAGGTCCGGCTGACCAGTACGTACGCCGTCAGCACGGGGCGGTTGAAGTGAATCAGATCAGTCGTGCTGTTGACTGCTCCGAAATAGGTGAGCCAGTCCTGCAAACCCAGCTCTTCGGCTTCGCGCTCCAACTGCGCGGGATCGGTGAAATCCGGGTGGTAGCGGCGCATAAAGTGCGCCGGCATCACCAAGCGCGAACTGTTGTGGGCGAGATGGTTGACAAACAGCGGCATCGGCTGGGGAAAGTGATAACTAAAACTGTGCGCATCGTGCTTTTCGATCCGCGCGCCCTTGAACCGAGGCTCCACCACCGGCGTGAGTTCCTCATTCATCAGCACGTGATCGAACCAGAACGCGTAGTCATCAGCCGTTACGGGATGGCCGTCGGACCACTTATGGCCGGGGCGCAAAGTAATCCGCAAGGTCCGCGCGCCATTGAGGTATTCGGCCTTGGCCGCAAAATTTGGCAAATTCAACCGCATTTGCGGCCCCGGACGCAGCACCCCCTCGGGCACGTTGATCAGACTTTCACCAGCGAAGAACAATCGTGCCGTACCCCCGTAGCGACCAATCTCGCCGTAGGGTTCGACCACCACGGGGTCATCGGGCAGGCGCTCGGCAACCGGCGGCAATTCACCGGCGGCCACCAATTCATCGAGTACGGGCGACTGGCGGAAGGTCTGCAATCCCACGGCTAAAGCCGTGGCCGGCGGCCGGAACCAAGCCGCTGGCCACGCGCTCTGCGGAATGTCTCCCGTCGTCGACGCTTCAGCCGCGATCGGACGCTCCGCTTCGACCGGAATACAGCCCAACCACCCAACTGCGCCGATACTCCACACCATCCTGCCCCATCCAATCACCTGCATGACCTCGCTCCTTTTCCCATCTTCTTGACGAGTTGGACGAAGTTTAATAATCTGTACCCCACCAACACAAAGCGTCCACCTTGCGCAACTAATTGTGCCACCAGGAAAAACCACCATGACCGCACAGCCCCAATTACAGCAAGAGCAAGAGCAAGCCCCGCCCCCCCAGCCTCAATGCGCGGCTGCCCGCCTGATCCACGCCGCCCTCGCCGACGTCCCCATTCCTTGCCAGTTTACCTTTGCACAAGGCGAGACCTTGCGCTTAGGACCAGCGGGCGAACCGGAGTTTAGCGTCGTCTTCCACTCCGACGAGGTGCTCGGCAAAAAGCTCGACGATTACGCCATTGGTCGCGCTTACGTCGAGGGCGATGTCGAAATCGAAGGCGATGTGCTCTCCTTCCTAGGTCTGCGTCAGTACGCCAAGGGCAACGTCAGCCCCGGTTTCCTACTGCGGGCCTATCTCCAACTCCTCTGGAGCAACCGCGTCCGCCTCAACCGCGCTGCCATCGCGCACCACTATAACTTCGGCGACGATTTCTACTTGGCGTTCGTCGATCGCGAGTACCACCTGTACTCGCACTGCCTCTTCCACGACGACGACGAGACGCTGGAACAAGCTGCCGAGCACAAATTTGCCACTATGGCTCAAGCCCTGCACCTAAAAGCAGGGGACCGCCTGCTCGACATCGGTGCGGGCTGGGGAGCAGTTACCCGCTACGCCGGCCCGCGCGGCATCCACTCCACGGCCCTGACCATTGCCGAGGACTCGCACCGGCTGCACCAAGAACTCATCGCCGAACAAGGGCTGACGAACTGCCAAATCCTCCTTGAAGATTTCCTCGAGCACGATCCGCCCGAGCCGTACGACGCCATCGTCATCTTCGGCGTCATTGAGCACATCCCCCACTACCGCGACTTTGCCGCGCAAGTGTGGAAATGCCTCAAGCCCGGGGGCCGCATTTACCTAGACGCTTCGGCCACGCTTGAGAAGTACAAGGTGAGCAATTTCGTGCGTCGCTACATCTATCCCGGCACCCATACATACCTGTGCCTACCCGACCTGCTGCAAGAATTCCTCATGCACGGCTTCAAGGTGGAAGAAGTGGTAGATGAAACTCACGAGTACGCCCTGACGCTGAGGCACTGGGCCTCTCGCTTTGAGGCCAACCGCCAGACCGTGGTTGAGCGCTGGGGCGAAGAGGTTTTCCGCGCCTTCCGCCTGTATTTGTGGGGCGGGGCCCACGCCATGCACAATCACCACCTCCAAGCCTACCACGTGGTGGCCCAACGCACCGAGAACCCCGGCATCCGGCCAAACTTTTTCAAGCGCCTGCTCTACTTCATCCGCAGTCTCAAATAGGCGGTTCCCCACGTCCCGCACCACCTCTCTACCCGCTTTCTCTCTGCGCGCCGTCCTCACAGGTTTGCTCCTCGTGGGGGCGATCAGCGTACTGAGTCCTTGGGGCATCCTCATCGTCAAGGGATCGCAGATCACCAGCAATGCCATCCCTCTAATCGCCGTCCTTTTCCTCTTTCTACTAACGGCCGTGGGCCTGCCCCTGCTCAAGATGCTGGGCCGCGCGTGGGCCTTTTCCCGCGCCGAACTCATCGCCGTGTACGCCATGATGCTGGTCGGCTCGGTGGTTGTCACCACCGGCTTCACCGGCAGCTTTCTGTCGGTCATCACCGGAGCCGCGTATTACGCCACGCCGGAAAATGCCTGGCAGGAGCTTTTCGTCGAATATATCCATCCTTGGCTGGCTCCCACTGATACCGAGGCCGTGCGCCTGTTCTACGAAGGACTGCCCCAAGGCAGCGCCATACCGTGGGCTGCTTGGAGCCGCCCGCTAGCCGCTTGGATATGCTTTATCTTCGCCTTCTACTGGGTCCTCTTTTGCCTCGGCGTGTTGCTCAGAGGCCAGTGGATCGCCAACGAGCGGCTCGTCTTTCCCCTCACCCGCCTGCCCCTCGCCATGCTCGAAGACGCGGACTCCGCGCCCCTCTTCGGCGGCCTGTTTAAAAACCGCCTGCTATGGCTGGGCTTTGCCCTGCCGCTCCTGATCCACTCGTGGAACTCGCTCAACTACTACCACAACGCCTTCCAGCCCATCGCCCTCAACGGCAGCCTGTCCCTGCTGCAAGGCAGCGTCGGCCTGCCTTGGCGGATCAACCTGCCGATCTTGGGCTTGGCCTACCTGATGGCGCTCAGCGTCTCCTTCAGCATCTGGTTTTTCTTTTTGTTCTACACCCTAGAAAAAGTCGTCTTCGCCCGCATCGGCCTCGTAATCGGCGGAGGCGATATTTGGACCTCGGGCGGTGGCTCAGTCCCCATCTCTCACCAGCAGGCCGGCGGCCTCTTGGTGCTGACCCTCTTCGTGTTGTGGACCGCCCGCACTCATCTGCGCCGCCTGTGGAGCCAAGCGTTAAAAGGCGAGCCAGCCCCCGGCGAACTCATGGCCCCGCGAACGGCCTTTGGCGGCCTAGCAGTCGGCGTGGCGTTCATGGTGGCTTGGCTGACCCTCACCGGCCTCTCCCTGTACGCGGCAGTGCTGCTGGTGGTAGGGGCGCTCATCGTCTTTATCGGTCTATCGCGCATCGTCTGCGAGGCCGGTATCCCCGGCTGCCAGACGCCGATGGCCCCGCAGGCCTTCATCACCCGGGGCATTGGTCCCGAGACCCTCGGCCTGGGCAACATGACCGGCTTGGGCCTGAGCACGGTGTGGATGGGCGAGACTGCGGCGAACATGATGAACGCGGTCATGCACAGCCTCAAGCTCACCTCCGGCGACTCGCCTGCGCCGCGCTGGCTGCCTTGGGCCTTGTTTGCCGCCATCGCCGTGGGACTGCTCGGCTCGATCTGGTTTACCATGACCCTCGCCTATACCTATGGCGGCATCAACCTGCACGGCTGGTACTTTAGCGGCGCGCCGCGCTGGCCCTTTACCTATATGGCCTCGGTGTACAACGCACCCGAGCCGTCGTTTGCCCCGCGCCTCGCCTTCACCGCCAGCGGTAGCTTCGTCATGGCGGCCCTGCTTTTTTTGCGCCAGCGCTTTGCGTGGTGGCCGCTGCATCCTTTGGGTTTTCCCATCGCCTCCACCTTTACCATTGTTTACTATGGCTGGTTATCCATCTTTTTAGCCTGGCTGCTCAAGGCGACCATCCTGCGCTACGGCGGGGTGCGCTCCTACCGCACCTTGATGCCGTTCTTTTTGGGCCTGATCCTCGGCGACTTCACCACGGCCTGCCTGTGGCTCTTCATCGACGGGGCCTACGGCGTCGAGGGCAATATGATCTTCAATTTTTGATTTGGCCCCGTAATATACATGTAATTTGACTCAGCAAGCGAAATGCCAGACACTTGGCACAAATTTAAGCCAAAGGAGGCCCCATGATTCGCAAAGCCTTTGTCATGCAAGTCAACCCCGACCAACACGCCGAATACGAAGCGCGCCACAACCCCATCTGGCCCGAACTGGAGCAGACCCTCAAGGAACACGGCGTCCACAACTACTCCATCTTCCTCGACGCAGACACCCACCAGCTTTTTGCCTACGTGGAAATTGAGGATGAAGAGCGCTGGAATAGCATCGCCGAGACACCGGACTGCCGCCGGTGGTGGACCTACATGAAGGACATCATGGCCTCCAACCCCGACGACAGCCCTATTGCCAAGGATCTGCGCGAGGTGTTCCACATCGACTGAGTTAGCGTTGGCAGCGCATCGTCCTTAGCTTCTAGACGATAACTTCGCTGCGGAATTTGCCTGAAAAACCATGCACATTTTGGTCATAGGTGCCGGAGCCATCGGCTTCCAGTTGAGCAAGCAACTGAGCCAAGACGGGCACGATATTACCCAAATCGACACTGATCCCAGCCGCGTCAAGCGCGTCAGCGAACAGCTCGACATCATCGTCGCCGAGGGCAATGGCACTAGTTTGCAGGACTTGCGCGGGCTCGGCATCGAGCAGGTGGATCTCGTCGCCGCCATGACCACTAACGACGAGGTCAACCTGCTCGCCTGTAGAATGGCCAAGAAGCTAGGCGTCCAATCGGCCATCGCCCGCATCCGCAATCCCGAATTCACCGCGCCCGATTTTATCTTCAGTCCCCGTGAACTCGGCGTCGATCAGTTCATCCACCCCGAGAAGGAAACCGCCGACGCCATCGTCCGCCTCATCCGCCAGTCCAGTGCCACCGACCTAGTCGAATTTGCCGAGGGCAAGCTCGTCTTGCTCGGCATGCGCCTCGATCACCAGTCTTCCCTGCTCCACGCTCCTCTGACCGAATTGGGCCGGCAGTTTGCCGACATTCCCATGCGCATCGTCGCCATCCAGCGCAAGCAGCAGACCTTAATCCCCAGCGGCAGCACCACGCTGCTGCCAGAGGACCGGATCTTCGTCATCAGCGACCCCGACTTCATTCCCTCCGTGGTCAGCTTGACCGGCCTCGCCGACCACCACATCGAGGATATTGCGATCCTCGGCGGCGGCCTCATCGGCCAATTCGTCGCCCAAGAGCTTTCCTCGCAGATGCGCGTCAGGCTCATCGAAAGCCGCGCTGATCGGTCCCGGCAAATCGCCGACCAACTCGCCAACGTACTGGTCATCCAAGGCGACGGCACGGACTATGACCTGTTGGCGGTCGAGGGCTTAGCCGACATGGACGCCTTCATCGCCGTTACTGGCAACGACGAAGTCAACATCATCTCCACGCTAGTCGCCAAGCACCTCGAAGTGCCGCGCGCCATCGCCTTGGTCAACAACGTCGATTACATGCCTATCACCCCGGCCATCGGCCTAGATTCGGTATTGAGCAAACAGCTCCTGACCGTCAACGCCGTCCAGCGCTACGTGCGGCATCAGCGCATCGCCTCCATCGCCAGCCTGCCTGGCCTCGACGTGGAAGCCGTCGAGTACATCGCCCACGGCGGCAGCAAGATCACCCAAAAACCCCTGATCTCCATTCGCCTGCCCAGGGACTCGATCATCGGCGCTGTCGTCCACGGCGATAGCGTGGTCATCCCCCGTGGAGATACGCTCATCCACCCCGGAGACAAAGCCGTGGTCTTCGCCCGGCACTACGTCCACGAGGAAGTGAGAAAAATTTTCGGGGATTGAACGGGAACGCATGCGATCCGCAGTTGTATTTCGGGTACTAGGCGTCCTGCTGACGCTGTTTAGCGTCAGTATGTTAGTGCCCGCTGGCGTATCCTTCCTCTACCGCGACGGCACGGCAACCGCCTTTCTGTTGGCCTTTGCCATTACGCTCGTCACCGGGCTTGCGTGCTGGTTGCCCACGCGCAAGCAGCGCGCCGAGTTGCGGATCAGGGACGGCTTTTTGGTAACGGTCTTGTTCTGGGCCGTCTTGGGCCTTTACGGCTCCTTCCCGCTGATGTTGTCCGACCAGCCTAAACTGAGCTTTACTGACGCCGTATTTGAGTCCCTCTCCGGCTTGACCACGACCGGTGCCACCGTCATCCAAGGCCTAGACGACCTGCCCCGCTCCATCTTGTTGTACCGCCAGCAGCTCCAATGGTTGGGCGGCATGGGCATCATCGTCCTCGCCATCGCCGTGTTGCCCATGCTCGGCATCGGCGGCATGCAGCTTTTTCGCGCCGAGATCACCGGCCCCATCAAGGATTCAAAGCTGACGCCTCGGATTACCCAGACCGCCAAAGCCCTTTGGTATATCTACTTAAGTTTGACCGTGGCCTGTGCCTTGGCCTATTGGCTGGCTGGCATGGAACCTTTTGATGCTATCGCCCATAGTTTTTCAACGGTTGCCATCGGCGGCTTTTCAACCCACGACGCTAGCATCGGTTTTTTCAACAGCCAGGCCATCGAACTGGTCGCCGTCTTTTTCATCGTGCTATCGGGCATCAACTTCACGTTGCACTTCTACGCCTTTCGCCAGCGATCGCTGCATCCGTATCGCATCGACCCCGAGTGCCGCACGTATCTAACTATTTTGCTAATCACCATTCTAATTGCTTGGCTGATACTCTTTACACACAACGAACATGACGCCATCGCGTCCCTGCGCTACGGTCTCTTCGCCACCGTGTCCATTGTCACCACCACGGGGTTTAGCATTGCAGACCATTCAGTCTGGCCCAGCGTGCTGCCGTTTTTGTTGTTCCTCGGTTCGTTTACCGGTGGTTGCGCCGGCTCGACGGCAGGGGGCATTAAAGTGATGCGCCTGTTGCTCATTCTAAAGCAGGGCAGCCGAGAGATTATGCGCCTGATCCACCCCAACGCCGTCCTCCCCATCAAGGTGGGACAGCGAGCTGTTCCCGACCGGGTCATGGAAGCGGTGTGGGGGTTTTTCTCGGTGTACGTGCTGACGTTCACGCTCATGTTCCTCGCCGTGCTCGCCACCGACTTAGATCTGACTACGTCTTTTTCAGCGGTAGCCGCCTGCATCAACAACTTAGGACCGGGCCTCGGGGAAGTCGTCCACCACTACGGCGACATCAATTCGGTCGCCAAGTGGATCCTGTGCTTTGCTATGCTGATTGGGAGACTGGAGGTTTTTACGCTCTTGGTGCTGTTCAGTCCGGCGTTTTGGCGCAAGTAATATCCGCAGCAATGGCGGCAAGCGCTTCCCACAGATAGGCCGCCAAGCTGTAATCAACCCACAAGCGGTACGCACGCTGCCCATCCTCGCCGCGCGGCAGCACCCCACAAGCCGCCCCGGCCACCTGCGTGTACACCATCCGCTCTGCTGGCTCACGAGCCAAATCCACCGCGCAAGCCTGCGCCAAAATGCCCTCGGCATCGTCCCCTTGCACCACCAAGGTCACCGACTGCTGCTCCACCCGATAGACCCCGACCTCCGCAGCTTCCAACGCCGCATTCAGACGCGCCCATAGCTCATCTCCGGGCTGGCACTCCAAGATCAGTTCGCCCGTACCCACCCGCGCCAAAACACCATCTGCTCCCACGGGCCGCGTATCGTAGATCCGCTCCGGCAGTGCGAGCGCGTGCTGCTCGGCCCACTCGACCAAGCGCGGACCCTTGGCCCCGAGCTTGACCATATCAACTGGATGGTGCAAAGCGGCCTGCACCGGAGCGGATGCGTCGGCGACGAGATGGGCGATGGGGCTTTTGCGCGTCGTGGTCATAGTCTTATAGCCGATTGAGCAATTGGTCGTACTCGGCATGAGGGCCAATCCAGAACCAGTAGATCGCATCGTCTTCCCGCAAGCCTAACGCACGCCAACCGATCCCAATTCGCACTGCATAGATCGGGTCGGTCGTCAGCACCTGCTTAAATTGCAGACTTGGATGATTGTGGTTCTGCTTCCAAAGACGATAGTTCTTGCGCGCTTTCTCTTTGACGCTATTGGGCAATCGACCAAAACAGGCCAGAAAATCGTCGGTCAGATACGAATCCATCGCTCAGAGTTCATCGAATCCCATTTTATGGATCCGCCCGGCTTCAATGTCCGTGCGAACTTTTTGGGCCAATTGGGCGAGTTTATCCTGCGAGGCAGCGAATGAACGATCCCATCGTCGTTCATCTTCGAGTTCTTCGAGGATGATACTCGCAATAGTATCCTGCGCTTCCGGTGGTAGTTTACTAACCTCGATGAGGGCTTTTTTAAGGAGTTGAGTCATAGTATCTCCCTTCTGTCAATGGCATGGGTATAGATTTCAGCCCGCCCATCCTTCCGACAGCGCTTCGGCCTGCTCTAGGACGGTCTGCGTCGCCTGCTCCTGCTTGTCCGGCGGGTAGCCGTGACGTCTCAGCGATGGCACCGTGGGCGTCGTTATAGTCGTGCCAATCTGGGCACAGCCGTACCGACTCGCGGTAGCAGCATCTTCCACAATGGATTTAGTGATGGTGATCATTATCCTGAAAACTCATCAATAATGCTCTCCAGTTTCCTCACTCTGGGACTAAAGGCCAAGTGGAACTTCTCCAGTTGGTTCAGCAGCCAAGTATACTGCTCGGTGCGGGTTTCGGGATCGTATAGGTCCACATCTCGGCGAGAGTATATCATATAGCCGTCGTTCCCCATCATTTTCGCCCGCAGCTTTTCGCCGATCTGTTGTTCGATCTCTGCCTTTTGGGACATGAGAGAATTGGCGAGCCGTTCAGAGAGTTCTCCATGATTGATCGCTACCTCCGCCCTCAGCTCAGATTTGTTAGCACGTGCAACGAGACTAAATTTCGGAAGTCCAACCTGACCGGCGGTCATATAGTTTCGCGCTCCCCGTTCTTCCAAGATTGAAGTGAACTTGACCTGTTGTCCATGCTGAGTAACGTATTCCTCAAATCCCTTCCAGAAGATCTGCTGAACCTCAGATAGCTTCACTTCAGATAGCTCCACTTCTTCACCTTGGATTTCCTTCAACGATCTCCCCTCGGCATCCTTCCATTCGGTACGCCCATTGCTGGAGCTCCCGAGCAGGACGTCGGCAGCAGCGGAGGGTGAACTGAAGATATAGTCTTGGACGAGTCGGTACGCGGTACCTACATCTTCAAAAATGCCTTGGTTCAGCAGCGCCTTCCGCAGATCGGAGGTAGAGGCAGGGATCGAAGCAACCTCTTTCTTGGCCGCTTGAGAACCAGCGCGTACGACAAAACCACCCGCTTCCTCAAAACCACGCGCCTTTATCCTTTTGGCGTTTAAGAACAGATCTTGGTTTTTTTCCGTCAGCCCTCGCGATTTCTCAAAAAAACTAACCCCTACGACCGGCAGGCATAGCAACATGTCGGCCAGATACAACTCCGCATCCGCCATATCCGCGGTCGATAGCGATGGCATTTGCGGGATGTTCGCGTTGTCTAGCTCACAGCGCTTGGCCTCAGTCGCGAGTTGCACCAGCCGCGCTTCAAGGTGCTGGACATGTGCCTTGTTCAGGCTCTGGTCCTTGCTGGTGAAGGCAACTCCGTGGGTCCAGAAGTCTTTGTTTTTCGCGTGGCTATTCAGCCGGGGCAGCAATACATCGCCCTCACCCACATAGGCGTACGGTAGTTGCTCTGATCGGCCGGGGCCCCAGAGGATATATACCCCAGTACGGATGAGTTCCTCCATGTGGCGAACCTTGGCGAAGAGCGAACGGGGAAAGATAAGCCCCTGTCCAGTCCAATTAGATTTCTCGATCACGCGCGGGCCTTCCGGATCGCCGGAAGGGACGAAGATTCTCACTGAGAATCCCAATGGTTCATTCATTAGTGGGTTCTCCTATATAGCTTGCTACACACATACTATCGTACGCTGGGGTAGGCTCGGTAATGGTGGTCATGGAGAAACGTTTGCCTCAATACCAGTGGACTTGGTGGGAGCTCTATTCTCCGTACATCTCCGTGATAAGGCGTCGGAGTTGAGCCGCCGTCTCGGCGGACAACTTGTCGATCTGGTCCCTCAGCCGCTGCTTGCTGATGATACGAATCTGGTCCACGGCAATTTCAGCTTTTTTGCCCGCGCATTGGATCTGCAATCGGCTCCGCCACTGAGGATGCAACGCGGAGGTGAGCGGACAGACGACGACTGTATCGAGGAACTGATTCATCTCATTCTGACTGACCACAACTACTGGACGCACCTTGCGGATTTCCCCGCCCACAGTGGGATTGAGATCGGCAAAGTAGGTGGCGTATCGCCTCGGAAAATCCGCCATCAATCGAGACCATCCGAGACCGTAGTATCAAGATCGCTCCAGTCCTCGCGGTCAGCCGCCATGGCGCGGTAGGTCTCTTGCCAAGAGAGCTTGTTCTTTTCGTTACTGTACAGAAAGATTCCTTCTTCGGTTTCTTCGAGGACGAGGGAGTCTCCCCAGCCGTATTTCTGTAGCAGGACTTTGGGGAGACGGATGCCCTTAGAATTGCCGATGGAAATTAGTATAGCCCACGGCCGGTCGCCGTTCATCAAAAAGTAGAGCCACTGATCAGTTAAGGTCCCTTTGAAGGGGCACGGTTTCATAAGGACTGGTCGAACCATGTTGACGAACTGCCTGAAGTGTGTCCTAGCTAAACCAAGGGTATCTCCTCGTTCCATTTTCTGGGCTTTCAGAAAGAAATCACCCAACACGATCTTACCAAGAAAGTATCCACTATTCGACTGCACATATCGGTACCCAAGAAGGTGAAACAGCGTTAGGTGCGCTGCCTTGAGAAGAGATACAAGTGCCGGAAGGTTAATATTTTTGTCAATACGGATCTCCCAGTTTTCATTTTGAGTGTTCAGTATTGCCTCTGGTGGCCGCTTTAGTGCTAACTGGACATTTTTATTTTGGGTAAATAATGTTACCTGCGAATGTGTGGGTGGCATGTCACCTCTAGAATGATAGAACTCTACTACTTCACCATCTAAGACAAACTTCGGTTTTAGTTGTCGTGCGAGGTCTTTGTCGGCTATAATCTCGTCCACCTGACGCTCTTTCTCCTGAATAGCCAAGAATTCCGATTCGAACAGACTACCATAGAAGGAGTCCACATCCGCTCGTTGGATGGTCCACGAGCGGTCAGAGTTCCGAAATGATTTATTGATCACATGGGCTTGGCACAATTCAGTTTTCTCGTCCCTATAAAGAATTGGACAAAAGAAATGGCGAAAAGGTGAATCAAAGACACTTTTATAATCAGCGTTTAGGTGAGCCAAGCGATTTCTTGTTTTTTCGTTCATGTGTGGTCCTTCTATCCCATAATCACGGCTTGAATGGCCGATACTCCACCAAGGCTGACCGGCCTACAATCTCCACAATCCGCCCAGTCATCTCGACGCCATTGACATCGGTGAGCCGCAGGTCTTCGCCGAGCACAAAATGCACCGGCTGCTGCTGGCCTTGGTTAATGGCGATGTTCGAAGCGTAGAGATAGGTCCGGTCAAGGTTGTCTCGTTTAGGATTCAGCGACCCTTTCAACCCCGGAATTCGGCCGCTATCTTCGGAAAGAATGACGGCACCGCCGCCGGGAAGCGGCTCAAGTTCAATGGTGAGCATACCTTCTGCGGGTATCCACTCGCGTTCGCAGTGCGCGGCAAAGCCGTGGGCAGCGGTGAACACGGTCATCGGTAGATCAACCGTATGCAGACCGATAAGGGCTTGGCCCAGCGCATCTGTTGTGGCCTGTTTCCAAGTCTTGTTCGGGAACAGCACCAGTACCTCCGCATTGGCAAGCGGCTGGTCGCCAGCACACACGGTAATGAGCACGCGGGCCGGGCTCGGCTCGGTGGAGGCCGCCGGTAAGGTGACGCGAAGGTCCGCGCCCCCAACCAGATCAAACCGCGGCAGACGCCCGGCGAGTTCGCGGGTTTCTCGCCGGATGGCGGGGACGCCATCACCGCGCCGCTCCATGATGAAAAGTCGGCCACCGGCCCCTTGGATACCGCTAGTCGGCATCCGGCCAAAGACCGAGGCAAGCACCTCGTTGCGCGTCGCCTGCCGATATTCCAACTCATCCACCGTCAGACTATTGGCCAAGGCACCGGGCGACTGAATTTCCACCCGGTCGGCGAACATGGACAGGCGAATCCGGCTGCCGCGCATCGAATAATCGCGGTGGGCCACGGCATTGGCGATAGCCTCGAACAGGGCTTCGGCGCTGTACTGCGGCAAATCCATGCGTGCCGGGTCTTTATAGGCCCCAACGCGCATATTGCGCACGGCAAAGGCAACCGTTTCGGCAATTTGTCGGTTGAGGGGGCCAGTGATTGTCTGGGTGTCGAGTTGGCCAGAGGCCCGATCCGTACCGCGGTAGTGGGTGGCCGTAATGCAAGCATTAGGCAGCCATTCTTCCGGTGTGTGGCTGCAAAAGAGGAGGCCGGCGACGGTCGCCCGCACCGTATCGTGTTCGTCGCGTCCGATAAGGCCCATTTTTTCCAAGGCCGTTTCCGGATCAGCCCTGCCTTCCGCACTCAACAACGGTCTCCAAAGCGCTTCGTCCAGCGTTCCCAATCCGGTGTTGGGCACGGGCTGCTTATCGAACCCAAGGAACCGCGCTTGTCCCCGTCGTTGCGCCAAGCGCAGCCGCTCATCGCTTGTCATTCGGCGTTTTGAGCCGCCTACCCGAACATAGCTGCCGCTTGGACTATCATGCTGAGATTCGCTTTGGGGTACTTTGACTATGAGCAGCCGCTTGCCATCCAGTTCTCTGTGATAGGTGCTGATGCGAACGGCTGGTCTGATGGCGTCAGAGCTAACCTCGACCAGAACAGAATCCAACTCGACGATCTGTTCACGCGACATGCCCTGAACTTCGCCGGCGTCAGTGACGCCACAGAGTAGTACGCCACCGTCTGTGTTGGCAAAAGCGGCGATCTCATCGGCCCAATCATCGCGGCTCGGACTTTTTGGACGACTTCCAGAAAACTCAATCCGCTTAAATTCCCACTCGCTATCCTCGCCCGAGCGAAGTTGGCGCGCGATCTCTTGGTCAGTGTAGTTCATTGCTTGTCTCCAAACCCGAGGGCCTTCAGATTCGCGTCAATAGCCGCGTCCATGCTGCCCCGCAGCGCATCAGCCATTTGCCACAGCGCGGCCTCATAGCCGGTGGTGGCCCCGTTACCTCTGTGTTGGAAGGTGTCCGTCGCGTTGTCGTCACTGTGTATGCGTTCTCCTATCAACAAAAATTAATACACCGGCAGGCGATTGCCCACCATCCCGGTGAACCCATCGACGATGAGCCAGATCCCCGCAGTTACGATCTGGCCGAGGGCTATGCCGAGGAAGAAGGGCACGGTCTTTTGGTAGAGTGCCGCGCCCCCAAAGCGGAGCACCAAAGTCTTGACGAACCAAGCGAGAAAAATAGAGAACCAGATATGGTCCATGACCCAGCCCATGCTCGCGGCAAAGCCCAAAGGATGTAGCGGCCACCAAGCCCAGTAGTTGCGCGCACCAATCAGCGCACTCATCAGCAGCGCACCACCGCCGGTCCACAGCCAGCCAATGGCATCCGGCCCAGTGGGATGGAGTAGTTTTTGCGCGGCGAACTTGGACGGTTCGGCAGCAAAGGTGGAAAAGTACTGCTGGTGTAGGTTGACGGCTCCGTGCGTATAGGCCAAGCGCAGCATGTACCAAGTCGATAGCACAAGGCTAATGAGCATGGCCGCGACCAAACCCCAAAGCAACCGGCGGCGATCCCCCGCCAATTCGCTGCCCAAACGCAGACTATTGGCCAAAGGAGCGGTCATAAAAACCAACAGTTCGCCGACCCAGACCAAGGTATAGCCCAGCGCTACCATACCCGGCGCACCCAAAGCCGGTACACCGACGGCACTGACGGTAAATCCAGCGGGAATCATGCCCGAAGTAATAGTGGGAGTACCAGCCTCGGCGATGATGCGCGTTAGCGCGACCAAAAGACCCAGCGCCACCACCACCACCAGTGCGGCGATCCACATCGGCAACCCACTCTGCCACAGCCACAGCACCATGCCCGCCGTGCCCAAGACCAAACCAACGACGGAGAAGCGATAAGACGCCATTTCCCCTTCGTCTTTTGCAGGGCGCAAAAAGCGGCGTCCAACCTCGGTTAGATGGGCGCGGGCCGTCCACAAGCTATAAGCGACGAGCGCGGCGCAGGCCCCTATCATCTGGTGTCCCATCCCCGGATCGGACCACGTCCCGACTTCGGCAGTATGCTGCAAATGCAGAGTGTGCAACAAGCCCTCTTGCAGGGCGTGGATCAGATAGAAAACCCACAGGCTAAAGGAGAGCTGGACGCCAATGAGATAGGCGAAGCCAAGCATCAGAAAGTTGATATCGAGGCGCAGGACCACGATCTGCCGCAGCAGCGACAGCCGCGTATCCAGCACGGGCGCAGGCATGGCGGGGAAATAGTGATGCAGGGCCCCTAAGCTGCCGAGGAAAAAGGGAATAGCCAAGCCCAGCCAAACGAGGCGCTGGCGGAAAAAGGGCGCGAGCCTGCTTTCCTCCGCACCTTGAATCATAGCCAGCGGCACTTGCGCTAAAGGATAGGCCAGCCGCTCGTTATCGACCCACTGGCGGCGCAGGATATTCATCAGACATATCAGAGACAGATAGAACGCCGCGTAGAACGCCAGCCAGCGCCCCAAGGGCACCAACCAAGCGTCCCAAGGGATCGGCGCATTGCGCCCCACGCCCTCGTAAAAGTCCCGGATAGCCTCTATGTCTGCGACGACCATCCAGTCGGCCAAATGGGGATGAATCAACTCGGCCCACTGGTTTTCTGGAGTAGCGTAGTAGAAGGTGCCGGTGATCATCGGCAGCAGCAGCCCCACCACGCCGCGCGTGGGAATGGCCGTGGCCACCGCCATCATCGCAAAGATCGTCACCAATTCGCCGCGGCCAAACGCCCACTCCCGCCGCACAGCCCCCAAGCCCACCTGCACGGTCAGCAGCAGCACGAACAACAAGAAAAACGCCGCCGGCGTCGCCGATGAAAGCCCCAGCCGCGACCCTTGTATCACCATGCCCCCATAGGGCACGCCGATGGCAATGAGAGCCGCTAAGAGGCCGCCGGTGAGCAGCGCGCGCCGCGTAGCACCCCGGCCCGTGGTCTGGTCGCGGCGCACTACGCGGCGACGATAGACAGCCGGTATTTGTCGGAGCAAGACCAGTCCTTTCTTAGCGCCGCCCCAGCAATGCCTGATACGCCACCAAGGCCCTGTGGGCATTCTGCTCAGATCCCTTACCGTACGGGTCGGGACTTCGGTCGGCGAGGGCGGCTTTTAGGGATCGGCGCGGCAGCCAAAGAAGAGCAATACAGCGGTGAGCATGGGCATTGGCTAAGGATAGGATGGGCGGGAGAGCGAGGCAAACGGAGAGTGCTCGTTTGGAACCTTTGCCTATACTGTTTAGTCATTCCAGCGTATGTTTCCGCCAATAGTAATGGTCTGGTTCGCCTTCTTTCTGTTAGGATACTGCACGGCTGATTCCCAAGCCGAGGTCGTGGTACAGGGCGTAGTGCTCGATGCAGAGACGGGAGAAACCCTGCCACGAGCCAACATCGAAGTGATGGGCCAAGCGTGGGGGACTATCGGCAATGACAAGGGGGCCTTCCGGCTGATGGTAGATGCGTTGCCGGTGACGCTCAGGGCGACGCACATAGGATACGCGCCCGCCGAGTTGCTCGTGGCCAAGGCCGGTCCCCTAAAATTCCGTTTGCAGCCGATACCCCTCGAGATCGAGGGCCAGATTATCGACGGCGACGACCCAGCAGTGCGCATCATGGGCGAAGTGATCCGCCGCAAACGCGCGTGGGCACCGCTTGCGCATCGCTACCGGGTCGAGGCGCATACGCGGCAGGTCCTCTACAGCAATCAGTACATAGCGGCGATCCGCGAGAGCCTAGCCGAGCTGTATCGGGATCGGGACAAAGGACTGC
>JAPPEG010000117.1 GCA_028875345.1 Gemmatimonadota bacterium | reverse complement strand
CAAAAGCCCGCTCGTTGCGATGTTCCGTATCCTCATTGAGAATGCCTTCCTGAAAGCGATGCAGAGGCGATAGATAAAGAGAGATGAAGTCGCCTCCACCTCTCTTTATCGATTGCGCACAATGTGCGATCTAGCAGAAAATGCTAGGGTGCACCTTATTGGACCATGTAGCTTTTGATCCGACCCCAGCTATCGGCCTCAACTGCCGTATCCGTCACGCCGCCAGTACCACCCGTAGCGCCTTCGGTCTCCACTGTGATGAAGTCCGAACCGTTCGAGTTGTCCTGGAACGCGCCGTTAACCGGCGTCGTGCCCGGCTGCTTCTCGCGGCCCACCTCGGGATTCTCGGTCTCGTCAAACTGGAAGGTCAGACCGATGATCTGGTCGGAGGCAAAGTTGTGGCGAGCGCTGCCATCAGGACCCGTCTTGTCGTGGAAGGTCCACACAGCCTGCTTGACCTCGTACGTATAGGTCACCGAGCTACCAGCGGGCTGCTCCATCGGACGGGCATCCGGCGGATCGAGGGTCCACTCATAGACGAACCAAGGACGCTCGGTGGACCACAGAATACTCTCCTGCGGCACGTTGAAGATCCAAGTGTCCTTCTGACCAGCGGCGGGCAGAACGCGGATACCGTACTGCTGGCCGGAGGTCATCTCGGTCTCGTTGAAGTTCTCGCTCGAGTGGTCGGCATCGACGATGATTTCCAGCGAATCGTCCTTCCAATACTCCTGGGGGTTCTCGACGAAGAGGCCCAGCGAGTCATCGGTAACCCGAGCAAAGTAGTACAGCGAATTGTCGGGCGCCGAGCTCCAAGCCACGTAGAGAATGCAGTCCCAGTCGTCTTTGGCCGGGGGCCACTCACTACCGAGAATCTCGAACATGGTGTCAGGGTTGATGGCAAAAGCCGGATCAATCCAGCCCCAGTCGTCGTCGTTGCCGTCAACGACCATGTTGTCGGGGTTGGGAATCTGCGGCATGAAATAGTTAGCTTGGTGCGCGAAAGCAGCCGAAGCGGCCATCACCGCAACCAAGGCTAGAAGGCTTAGTCTCTTCAAGGGAACCCTCCTTTGCAAGGTTGATAGAACGAGAGACGAAGAAGTGGTCAATTTATAATTTGTCCATATACCTGTCAAGCAATTTTATTTATTTATTATCCATATTTATTGAATCACTCCCAGCTTCCCGCATTGACAATCTCGCATTTTTTTTTACACTTGGCCCTTTCGGCTCGCATCTTCAACGGGTTTTCCTTGCGCGATCTATCTACGACCATCGCCGTCCTCGCCGTGATCTTGGTCGGTTGGTACTCCCTCAACCGCTGGGGCTTATCCGTCTATCCAGACGATCCGTCCGCGGGCGGCGAGTACACTGTCATCCGCTGGGCCTCCGACCCCAATCCGGCGCGCACCGAACAAATGGCCCTCTTCAACCGGCTCTACGAAGACAAGAAAGTGCGCGTCATTCTGGACCCAAGCGCAGACGTGCAAAAGATTCTCACCCAAGCCGCGGCTGGCTCCGGGCCGGACGTCTTCGACATTTATAGCTATGCGACCTTTGCGCTCTATGCCTCTAAGGGCGTCATGGTCGAACTAAACGACTATATGCGCGAGGCCAAGCTGAGCCTCGACGACTTCTGGCTGCACCGCCGCAACGCCCTCGCCGTGCCAATAGCCGACGCGCCGGCCGAGGCCGCCGAATACGAGCGCTTTCGCATCTACGCCGTCCCCAACAACGTCACCGTCAGCGTCACCTTTCTCAACCGCTCGCTCTACGACGCAGTTCAGCGCGAGCGCCAAGTGCGGAGCTTGGCCATGCCACCCTTGCCGTGGAACCATTGGACTTGGTGGGACTACGTCCTCTTGTGTCAGGCCCTCACCAAAAAGAGCGCCGATGGTCGGCGCTATGAGACCTTTGGCTCGGGCGGGGCGGGCTTTGGCGGAGGGTTGAACAACTTCATCTACCAGGCCGGTGGCAGCTTCCTCAACGACGATGGCACCGAAATCGCCCTCGATTCCCCAGCCGGTGCCATCGCCGCCCAGTATCTGTACGATCTAGTCAACACCTTCCACGTCGTGCCCTCGGCCGAAGACCAATCCGCGCAAACAGGCGGAGGCGGTTGGGGCGGGCAATCCATCTTGGGGCTGTACTCGGCGGGTAAGCTGGGCACTATCCTCATCGGCCGCTGGGGGCTGATCAAGGTGCGCCGCGAGGCCCGCTTTACCACTGAGATTTACCCCATGCCTCGCTACGTGCCCTACGAAGAATGGGAGCGCTGGATGAGCGATCTCGAGATCCGCGCTAATCCGAGCCTACGCGACGGCCTTTGGGGCGAAATCAGCGAGACCGGCCGCCACCGGGGCAAGGCGGGCGAGATGGGCGGACGCGTGACAGCCATCCGCAAGGGCACTCAGCACGAGCGGGAGGCCTTTTACTTTTTAGAGTACTTGTCCAGCCCGGATTTCAACAACTTGCTGACCAAGGACGCAGATGCCTTCGGCAGCCGCAAGCAGTTCTCGGAGCTCTATTTCTCGCAGCCCGATCTCGAATTCCCCGACGAGGACCAACACCGCTCGGCCCTGCTCGACGCCATGGAGCACCCGGTTGCAGAGCAGGCCGCAGCCTACGGGGCCGCTTTTGACATTACCCGTTTGCAGGGCGCGCTGGGCACTAACCTCATCAACGCGGCTTACCAGCCCGCCGACTCAACAGCCCGCCAGACCTACCGATTTCTCGGCCGCCTGCCCGACCAGAGCGCGGTGAGCAACCCTACGGTCGGCCAAGCAGCCGTCACTGAAATGTCCGTCCGCATGCGCGAATCCTTGGCCAAGGCCAAGCGCAACCGCACGCTCTCCAGCCGCAGCCACGCATTCGATCTCCTCGGGATCGCGGTCCTCCTAGTGGCAATCGGCGTCGGCCTGGCGTTTTACGCGCGGCGGCAACGCGCGGAGATGGACGCTTGAACCCCCGCGAAAAGAGAATTCTGCGCTGGGCGCTGCTCTTCCTCGCGCCCAATCTGACCGGGTTTTTGATCTTCACGTCCCTGCCGGTGTTTTTCTCCTTTGGCCTCGCGTTCTTTCAGTGGGACACGTTCTCTGCGCCTCGCTTCATTGGCTTCGACAACTTCATTCGGCTGCTGACCGACCCCAAGCTCTGGTTTTATCTCTACAACACGGTCTTTCTGATGATAGGCTTGCCCCTATCCATCGGCGGCTCGCTCCTATTGGCCATCGTCCTCTCGCAAAAGCTGCGCGGCATCATCGTCTATCGCACCGTCTTCTATCTCCCCACCGTCACCAATGGGGTTGCGCTGTTCTTACTCTGGAAGTGGCTTTACAACCCCAAGTACGGCCTCGTCAACTCAGTCCTGCTGCCCATTCTCTCGTGGCCCTACTTCTCGCTCGCCGTGCGCGTAACGATCCTCTTGCTGATAGGCTTGGTCCTGAAATCTCTAGCGCACAAGGCCAAGTCTGAGCGACCCGCCCAAGTCCTGTTCGCTCTCCTCTCGGCCTTTGCACTCTATTGGGTCATCATCGGCCCATACGAGTACGGTGGCTTCTGGGCTTGGCTGTCGGGACGCCTGCCCCTCCTCGCTGGTCTCAACAGCA
>JAPPEG010000075.1 GCA_028875345.1 Gemmatimonadota bacterium | reverse complement strand
TTCAATAGGCCACCGCCACCGTGCGCAGCACCTCGGTCCGTTCCGCGCTCAATCCTCCGACGTCAACAGCCACTCGGAGCAAGGCACAATAGACGCCCGGCGGAACGCGCATCCCCTGCTCGTCCGTGCCGTCCCAGGCGATCTCGTACTGGCCGGTAGTAGTAGAGTGCTGCTCGGCGAGTTGGCGCATCAGCCGGCCGCTCAAATCGTAGATGGCAACTTCCAGCGGGCCATCGTCGTCCAGACGCACGACCTTGAAGGCGAAGATCGCATGGTCGTTGACGCCGTCGCCATTGGGCGTAAACGCCGGCGGACGCACCTCCACATCGAGCAGCAATTCCCCGCGCGTCGGATCGCCCACCAGCGTCGTCGTATTGCCCGCCACCTCGTCGAGCGCGTTGCCCGGATCCACCCGCTGCCAAGTGCCCTCGCCCCCAGCGCTGTGTTGTAACGACGCGCGCAGCACCGCACCCATGCCAAAGAGCGCGGTGCGAAAGTTAAGGCGCACGAGCTCAACGTCCGTGTTGGGCCGAATCTCGGCAAAGGATATACGCAAGCTGTCCGCGCCTGTGGGAATAACCTCGACGCCCTCCACCTCAAGCTCGTCTCCAGCCTGACCCGCGTACAGCCCCGCAAAACCGAGCGCCATATCCGCCGGCGCAACCAACAGCAACTGATCGAAACCAGGGTCGCGGCGATCGAATTGTGGCCGCACGTACAGGGAAAAGGGACGCTCCACGCCCAGCGAATCAACCCTGAACGGCGCAATCTCGCCCGTCAGCCCTTGGGCCACCGGACTAGTGAAATTGAGGCGGATCGAGCGCAGCGTAGCGTTGATGTCCGGGTCCTCAGACAGCATGGTCGCCCGCACCTTGAGAAACTCGCGCGGACTAGGCGAGGTAATCGCACTCCCCGTTGGGTCCTCGTAGGGCTGGCTCCAGCCGCTCCAGTCGTCCCCTTCCACCTCCTCGGCAACGATCGGCCCCTTGAAGATGTCCAACAGCGTCGGATTGTTGTATTCCTTCTCGGAAATCTCCGTGCCGTCCTTTTTGAAATAGTGCAACACCTCGCTCAACTCATTGCCCGTGCGCGTCTGCACCAGCATGTTGGTGCCCGGCGGCGTATCCGCGTCCCACTCTATCGACAGCAGGTTCCGCCGCCCACCCAGCCGCACCAAGCCCGACTCAAGCCAGACCTCGGGCTGGAATCCCCGGCCGTAGAGCTGCACCGAAGCGGGAAATCCCCGGTGCCCTCCAACGGCCACGATGATTTGCTCCCACACTAGGCGGAAAAAGCGCGTCTTGATCAGTTCAAAGTCGTGGCCTTCATACTCCTTGCGCGTACTCGACTGCTGGCGGCTGGCCACGGTCGTCCACTTGAGGCTGCCGTCGGCGTTGAGCGCGCCGTCCGAGGCATCGAGGCGGTAGGAGGGAAAGCTGAAGCGGTCGCGGAGCGCTTGACCGCCGTAGGCAATGCGGAAGGTGTCGATCCAGTACGTCGAACCCAGATCAAAGCTCAGATGGCCTTCGGGGCCGGGAATAGTTTGGCGGTCGAAGGAGAAGATCAAATCCACGTAGGTCTGCACATTGCCGTCGATGGTCCGCCCCACCGGTAGCCCCTGAGAAGCAAACACGTCGCCGCCCCGGGCCAAGGCAGCAATCATCGCATCGTCGCCCTCGTGCCAAACTTCGAGTTCGGCCAGCCGGGGTCGCTCCCAGCGGTAGTAGGAGACCCCGCCTTGCTGGTTGGCGGGTAGCTGCGCGTAGTCCGCCTCATCAACCTCGGTCAGCCGCCCGTCTCGCTGCAACTTGTAATAGACGACCGCGCCCCGCTCGGCTGCCGGCAACGCCTCGTACTCCTCCTCGCTGACCTCAAAACCGCGGTCGAAGTCCGACCCCCGCACCACCACCTGCACCAGCCGCACTCCAGTGCCAGCAAATTCCTGCTGCGGCACCGAGATCGCCGAAGTCGGCGGGGCGTTGATCGGCTGATCCGACAGTTCCCGCTCCTCGGCCTCTGCGCTCTCGCCGAGGGCAATTTCTAGCAGCCGCTCAGTCTTGTTCGGCTTCAACGTGCGCCACACCACATCAAACTCCGGCTCCTCCGAAGAGATGAACTTCTCCGGCACCTCGCCGTCGGAGATCAGCACGTCGTACTGCAGAAAAGGATCACCTAGCTCTTCCTCGACGAACTTGAGCACAATGCGCTTGGCAATGACCAGCCGGCCTAAGTCGATTGTAAACCACCACTGCGCCCCCAACTCGGTAGCATCTGCGACAGGCTCAGGCTCCCAGTAGGTGGTCAAGTCGCCGTCGAGTACATGGAGCACGTCGGGTGCATTGGAACCCGCTTCTATGGCATCCGCAAGCTCGATTTCCTCGGCCGCCTTCTCCCGCGCGAGGTCTTCGGGCGGATGCAGACGCAAGAAGTGGACGATGTCCTTGGTCGCGTCCGTATTGCGGCGCAGCTCGAACGGCGTCACCGCACCGCTTGCGTCAATCGTCAAGGTCCCCACCGGAAACTCCCAAGCGCGCCAGTGCGCGGCACGGTCGATGACTAGCTGATCCGCGGTGAGCCGGTAGCCGCTCCCTTGGGCATGGACCGCAGCTACCCACAGCAACACAACGGCGATGTAGCGCATAAGTCTTCTCCTCTTAGTACGCCAACGAGACGATGCGCGAGCGGGCCTTGGTGCCACCGTCGGTTTCCACTTCGAGACGCAGCACGTACAGCCCAGGATTGAGCAAAGCACCCGTTCCATCCCGGCCATCCCACTCCGCGGCAAACTGTCCGCTCTGCGCCGGGCCGCGGAAAACCTCGCCGACCCGCATCCCCTGCAAATCATAGAGCACCACCGCTACTTCGGCATTCCCGGTCACATTCAACAGGTCGTATTCGATCCGCACGGCATCGTTGATCTGGTCGCCATTGGGCGTGAACACCGCTGGTACGAGTCTGAGCGCGCCGACCACCTGCCCGGCGATATTAGTCAGCCCCACGCTCAGCGTATTGCCCTCGACCAGTTCAACCACCTCGCCCGGCGTCACCACTTGGCGCACCTCCTGTGGCCGAGTGCTGTCGTACACGCGGCCCGAAAACAGCGTCCCAAACTTGAACACCTCGCAGCGAAAGACCACCTCTATCAACTCGCCATCGCGCGCTTGGTCTATCCGCGGAACGCCGACCTCAAAGCCGCGCTCATCCAGCCGCCGCACCTCAAAGGCGACCTCTTCGCCGCTATAGCGCACCGCGTCAATCCCCTGCGCCTGAGTCGGCGTGTCAATCTCAATCGTATCGAACCCCAAGTCCTCATCCTCTAATCGAGGCAGCAGCATGTAGGTGAACTCCGTCGCCACACCTGTGGTCGCCAAGACCGGCGCAATCTCGGCCAGAACCAAGGCGGCCATCGGCGGCCTAGACACGGCGAATTGCACGAAGTTCAGCCGTCCCCCCGCCTCTACCGTGGACTGGAAGTTGGCCCTGATCTGCACAAACTGCCGAGGTTGCGTCCCCTGCATCGGCGCACTACCCAGCGCCAAGTCATAGGCCGCACTCCAGCCCTCCCAATTTTCCGTATCAGGCGAGATACCGGCCTGCTGAGCCTTCTCCAGTCGGTTGTACG
>JAPPEG010000153.1 GCA_028875345.1 Gemmatimonadota bacterium | reverse complement strand
TTCCCTTTGGTTTGATCGCCCCGCTGGCGCTCTTGGGACTTTTCGCCTTTCTGCGGACCTCTGAGTCTCCCGAAGGGCGCTTGCTAGCGCTCTTCGTGGCCTGCTACGCGCTTTCCGTGGTCCTGTTTTTCGTCACCGGGCGCTATCGCCTGCCGGCCGTACCCGTGCTGTTGCTGTTTGCGGCTTATGGGATGCGCGTCCTGTGGCAGCGGCCTTGGCCCGCGCTCGCCGCCGTTGCCGCGCTCTTGGTCTTTTGCAATGTGGCCACAGGCGCGATGGATCGAGAGGGCGATGCCCACGAGCACTACTATCTCGGCTACGCGTACGAGGAACGGGACATGCCGGCCCACGCCGCCCGCCACTACCGCCACGCCATTGACCGCGACCCTACCTTCGCCGAGCCGCTCCTCGCGCTCGCGGCACTCCACGCCGAGGCCGAGCGCTACGGCAAGGCCCTTGAACTCTATCGGCGCTATCTTAAAACGCAGCCCCACGACGCGGATGTGCGCTTTCTGCTTGGCCACACTGCGTTGCTCGCTCGGCGCTACGACGAGGCCGCGGCCGCGTACTCCGAGGTCGCAGCGGCGCGTCCCAACTGGGCAGCCGCGCACGGCGGCCTCGGCTACGCCCTCCTGATGGCAGACCAACCCCAACGCGCTGCCCGAGCTTATAGCCGCACGCTCGAATTGAACCCGGACTCGACGCTGGTGCGCTATCAACTGGCCCGCCTGTACGCGGAGCAGGGACAAAGCCGCGAGGCCATCGCCGAGTTTGAGCAGCTAATGCAGCGCGAACCGCACGTGCCCGAGTACCCAGCCCGCCTCGCCGACTTGCTCATCCAACTCGAACAAGGGACGGGCATGGCCCTCGGGCAGACAGACCAACTAGCGGAGGCCGAAAAGCTCTTGCGCCACGCCAGCGCGCTCGATTCCAAGGCCGCGCATCCCCACTGGAGCTTGGGTATGCTCTATGCCCGCCAAGGGCGCTATGCAGAAGCCGTGCCCCTGTTTGAGCATTTGCTCCAGATCGCTCCACGCGACTACCAAGCCCATCTGTTCCTTGGGCACCTCTACCAACGCACCGGACGCCAAGCCGACGCGGACGCCCAATTCGCGGCCTTTAGCCGCAACCAGCGCGCCCATTGCATAGAAAAGGTGGCGCGGCGGGAAATGGAAGCCCAGATCGAACAAATTTTCGGTGGTTGATCCAGCGACTTATCTATGCACATCGCGAGCCGCTGGGCCGTTTTCGGGCATGCGCTGCTCGCCGTGCAAAATCGGTTGGAGAGATTGGTGCGTTAGTACGCGACAGCTACGACGCGGCTCTGCTCGGCGTCACCCGAATCCCCGGAGACAAAGACACGAGCCACGTACAGGCCCGGGGGAACTAGCTGGCCTTGGTCGTCGCGGCCGTTCCACACCTTGTCTGTGTAGCGGCCATTTGCCTCTTCACCGGCGAAGAGGACGCGCACGCGTTGACCGCTCAAGTCATAGAGCGCGACTTCGACCGGCCGCGGGGTGCTCAGCGCCAGCAGGTTGTAGTGGATGATCGCCTCGTCGTTGATGCCATCGCCATTGGGAGTAAAGGGGTTGGGCGCAGCCTGAACCTGACCCAATAGATGCCCCTCGGCCAATACGGACGGGCTGAGCACCGTGGTACCGGAAAAGGCGTCCTCATCACCTTCGCCCAAAAAAGCCACATTGCCTGGGTCGATTACTTGGGCGGCACCCGGCTCGGTCGTGAGCCGCGCCGCCGCGGTGAAGTTGGTACTGTACGTCAGCACATTGGTCTGGAAGCGAACGCGGACCTGAGTCTGGTCGTCGGTCACCACGGGGAAGCGCACGGCAAAGCGGTCGTCGGCAACCTCGGCAATGGCGAACTCCCCGCTGGCCGCGTCGAGGCTGTCGAATTGGTGCTCGGCCACGACCGCGCCTGCACCATCAATAATCTGCACCGCGTCGATGCTCGACACTCGCGCTGGCGTGTCGATCTCAATGGTGTCGAAGCCGCGCAGGCCGTCCGTGCCCATAGCAGCGCGCATGGCAAAGGTAAAGGGCACTTCCTCAGACACCTGTACCTCGCGCGGAAAAACCTCGCCTACCAAGGCGTCGGCAAACGGCGGCGTCAACAAGTCGAAGCTCAGCGACTTGATCACTCGCGCGGCCTCTAGGTCACTGCTATTAAAAACCACCTCAAACTGCATGTAGCGGCGCGGGCTGGGCGAGACAATGGGCCGGCCCGGGCCATTGGCCGCGTCCGCCGGATAAGGCGTGCTAAAGGGACTCCAGTTGATCAGGTCGTCGGTCACGGCCCCGGCCATCCACTCGCGGCCTGCGGCATCGGTAATGGGCGTCTGACCCGCCTTTTGGGGAAATTTCCGATACTCGGCTAGGCCCATTTCTTCCCCGGGATTTTCCAGCGAAAAAGGAATGTCCTCGGCGTCTTGCTTGCCGCGCAACCGGCGGGTGTACACAAAAGGCGACGTGTCCGTGCCCGTGCGCGTACGGATCTGCGCGCTGGAAAAACGCGGATCGCCCAACACCTCTTCCACCCAGCGCAAGGTGCCCCACACGGCTGGTTGCCCAGCGTCGAAAATGTCCGATACGTACTGGGCCCGCGAGAGGAAGCCCTTGCCGAAAACCTCGATCTCATCGATCTCAAAATCTACCGGCGAAGTCGCCCGCAAGCGCAGGTGCTGAACGTAGCGCGGCGGGTCGAGCGGCACGTCGATAACCGCGACTTGGTTGTCGGTCTCGGCGATCAGCGGCCTCCAGATAGGCGTGTCCTCGCTGGTCAGGTTCAGGCCGTCGTTGGTAAAAAGCTCATACGCCCGCAGGTAGTCGTTTTGGAAGGGAGTCGAGGGCGAGGGCACAACTGTGTTGCGCGGATAGATGCGGATGCGCTCCACCCCGAAGCGCGCCCCTAAATTGAGCAGCACTAGGATGCCGAGGGAATTCTGATTCTTGCGCTCAAAGGCCAACAATTCGCCGCCCGGATCGTCCGAGAGCAGTTCCTTTAGCATCATCTCCAAGTCGAGCGGCTTGAACGTGCCGCTGAAGTCGAAGACATTGGGCGAATCTATATCGCCGCCGCGTTCGATAGTGCCGACGGCCACGTTCACTCCCTCGGCAATGCGCAGAGGCAGGATGCTGTGAGAAAAGTCTTCGCGGGCGAATTCGATTAAGTCGCCAGGCGCGTTGCCCACCAGCAGGTTGTTGGGATCTAAGGGCGAGCGGTGCTCGGCATCAATGGTGGTGACGACGGCCTCGCCTTCACCCTGCCAGTCCAAGTCGCCGCCCTCTCCTATCGAGACCGTGTCGAGAGTCCAACTTCCGCTCGGCAGCCAGAGCACTAAGACGAGGCCGGCCGCGGCACAATGCGCTTTCATGTCCATCCTCCGTGCGGTTTGCTGCATAAAACAACCAAAGTACAGGCATAAATCAAGTTAAATGCGGCGCGCTACGCACATATCCGAACTTGCTAAACTGCCCACTTCTTTCTTTATATTACCAACATCTCAAGGAAGAAACGTCATGCAGTACATCATTGCTTCGTGTTTCCTGCTCGTCCTATCGATTGCGCCGGCGCACAGCCGCGGGGAGTTTCGCGTCGGGGGAGACGAGGGCAACCCTTGG